>CAYOZL010000064.1:0-12395 GCA_964408435.1 uncultured Bdellovibrionales bacterium
ATGAAAGAGAAATGCATAAGAGAGTATGTGATCATTGTAATAAGTCTATGCTTTCCACTTATCCTGCATCTGCACCTTATACTGTATATTGTCAGAAATGTTTCTGGGAAAATATAGATTAAGTAAAAGTGAGTAAAATATAAGCGAGCTCAGTGTAAACTTAGGCTTTAGCCTTCATACTGAAAATTAAACTAAGTTAAATCAAAAGATATGCTTTAAGTGGATAAGCTAGCTAATTCTGCTAGAATCTACAGATGTCAGATTTTAACCTGCAGCAATTTTATCAAGATAAGTTTTACGAACCAGCATTGGTCAGTAAAATAGGACAAGATGACTCCGTTTTGAACCTAATTAGGGACTTACGTCCTAATGGAAATGTTTTCAGACAAATTCATCAGTTACTCGAACAGTTAAGTGCGATTGAGAAATGCGAGATTAGTAGTCTCTTATCTCAAGCAGATGGGATTTTAGAAAATAGTAAATTAAATAGAAAAGAAAAAATTAGTAAGTTAAAAAAGTTTTTAGAAAAAAAGCGTTACCCTATGCGTTTTGAAATTGAAGATAAATTAGAGATTGAAATTAAAGAGATTTATAAAAAGTATGCCGTTAGTGTGTCTGTTCCTAAGGAGCTTGAAGGTGATACTCTAGATTTAAATTTTAAAATTAAAGGAACAAGAGACCTGAGCAAAAAACAAGTTAAGCTAAAAGAGCTTTTCTCCTCAGAAGAAATTAAAAATATCTTTTCTATTTTAGAAGGCGAATAATGAATTTTTTACCTAAGAAATTAATTATTGCTGAAGAATCTAGAGATGATGCTCTAACAAAGAAAATTCTTTCTAATCTGGAAAATGTTGAAGTTTGCTACACTAGTATGACAAAAGACCCTTTATCTTCTGTTAGTGAGTATAGCTTTAATGATGCAAAGCGAACTCTTTTTTTAAAAAGACACAAAGGTAGCTGGCTAAAGACTTGTCCTGGAACATCAAGTCATGTTTGTTGTAATTTATGGATTGTAAATCCTGGTGAAGGTTGTCCGCTTGATTGTACTTATTGTTATCTGCAAACTTATCTCAGTAGAAATCCTACTTTGAAGCTTTATACTAATACCTCCGACATGCTCAATGAAATTGAGCAAAAAGTTGCAGCTGAACCAAATAGGCTTTTTAGAGTCGGTACAGGAGAGCTTATTGATAGTTTGGTTTGGGATAGTATTTCTGAGCAAACAAAAGAGCTGGTTCCTTTTTTTGCTAAACATGAAAATGCAGTTTTAGAACTAAAAACCAAGCATGATTACGTAGATAATCTAATAGATTTGAAAAACGAGCATAATGGCAAAACTGTAGTTTCTTGGTCGGTTAACGCAGAAGAAGTCACAAATAAAGATGAATTAAACACAGCTTCACTAGATAACAGGATAAATGCTGCTATTAAGGTAGTCGACGCAGGCTATAGAGTGGGTTTTCACCTTGATCCTCTGGTCTATTTTGAGGGCTGGGAACAGGGCTATTCTAAGACTATAGATAAGATATTCTCGGCTATAGATTATAAAAAAATTGCCTGGATAAGTCTGTCCTCATTGCGTTATAAACCAGAATTACAAGATATAATGATTAAGCGCTTCCCGGAGAGTAAATTGCCTTACGGGGAGCAGTTTTTAGCTAAAGACAGAAAGGTCCGATATATACAACCAATAAGAATTAAAATGCAGAAATTTATGTGGAATAAGCTCAAGAATATTAATGCTGATATACCAGTTTATATGTGTATGGAAAGTTCAACTGCTTGGAAGAGTATTAATGGAGGCTCGCCTGCAGCGGGAAGTGAGCTAAGAGAGATTTTTAATAAAAAACTACCAATAATTGGTCAGGGCATAAGCAGTGACATAAAGAATGGGGGATGTAGTGCTTAATATTTTAAAAAAACTTACTGGCTCTAAAAACGAAAGAGAAATTAAGAAGCTTTGGCCTTTAGTTAAAAAAATAAATGACTTTGAAGCTGAAGTTAAGAAATTAGATAATCCAGCTTTACAAAATAAAACCAATGAATTCAGACAAAGAATAGAAAACGGTGAAAGTTTAGATTCTTTATTACCTGAAGCATTTGCAGTGGCAAGAGAAGCGTCTGTAAGAATATTAGGAATGAGACATTTCGATGTGCAGTTAATTGGTGGAATTTGTATGCACCAAGGAAAAATTGCAGAAATGAAAACAGGGGAAGGTAAAACTCTTACTGCAACTGCTCCTGTATACCTTAATGCAATTTCTGGAAAAGGTGTTCATGTAGTTACGGTTAACGATTACTTAGCTAGTAGAGATGCTGAGTGGATGGGCCAAGTTTATAACTTCTTAGGGCTATCTTCAGGTTGTATTGTTAATGATATTGGCCATAGGGAAAGACAAAAAGCTTACGGCGGAGACATTACTTACGGACAAAATAATGAGTTTGGCTTTGATTATCTAAGAGATAACATGAAAATGGAGCTTGAAGATAAGGTTCAAAGAGAACATAACTTTGCCATCGTCGATGAAGTAGACTCTATTTTAGTAGATGAATCTAGAACTCCTTTAATTATCTCTGGTCCTAGTGAAAAACCAACAGAACTTTACGCAATGGCAGATGGGGTAGTTAGGAAGTTAGTAGAAGAAAAAGATTATGAAATCGACATAAAAAGTAAAACACCAACTTTAACTGAAGAAGGTGTTCAAAATATAGAAAAGATTTTAGAAATAGAGAATCTTTATGATCCAAAATTTATAGAGACAGTCCATCACATTAATCAATCTTTAAAAGCTCGTAAAACATTACATAGAGATACAGACTACGTGGTTAGAGGCGGTGAGATTATAATTGTAGATGAGTTTACAGGAAGACTAATGTCAGGGAGACGCTGGTCAGATGGTTTGCACCAAGCAATTGAAGCTAAAGAAAAAGTAAAAATTAAAAGAGAGAATCACACATTAGCTACTATTACATTTCAGAATTATTTTAGAATGTATGACAAATTAGCTGGAATGACTGGAACTGCAGATACTGAAGCAGTTGAATTTAAACAAATTTATAATTTAGATGTTTTAGTCATACCAACTAATGAGCCTATGGCTAGAAAGGATATGCCTGATACTGTTTATCCAACAGAAAAAGGAAAATATCTTGCAGTAGCTGAAGAGATAAAAGACTTACAAGAAACTGGACAGCCTGTTCTAGTTGGAACAGCTAGTATTGCAAAATCAGAAGAGCTTAGTGAAATACTTAAAAAACAAAAAGTTCCTCATCATGTTTTAAATGCGAAATATCACGAGCAAGAAGCTGAAATTGTTGCTCAAGCAGGAAGAGTAGGGGCAGTTACTATTTCTACTAACATGGCAGGTAGGGGAACAGATATTTTATTAGGCGGTAATCCTGAATTCCTAGCTCTTGAAAAAGTAGAGGCCGATGACCCAGAGTTTGAAAAAATAGTAGAAGAATGCAAAGTCATTTGTGAA
This sequence comes from uncultured Bdellovibrionales bacterium, assembly GCA_964408435.1. Classification (GTDB taxonomy): domain Bacteria; phylum Bdellovibrionota_C; class UBA2361; order SZUA-149; family CAYOZL01; genus CAYOZL01. The sequence continues at coordinate 3,483 of CAYOZL010000064.1, forward strand.
GAGCAAAAACAGAAAGTTAAAGAGCTAGGTGGTCTTTTTATTCTAGGAACTGAGAGACATGAAAGTAGAAGAATTGATAACCAGTTAAGAGGTAGAGCTGGAAGACAGGGAGACCCTGGAGTATCAAGATTTTTTATCTCTTTAGAAGATGACTTAATGAAGCGTTTTGGCGGAGATAAGCTTCAACACTTTATGTCTAGAGTTGGGCTTAAAGAATCTGATGCAATTGAAGGAGCTTTAGTTGGAAGAGCAATTGAAAATGCTCAAAGAAAAGTAGAATCTTTTCACTACGAACAACGTAAGCAACTTCTTGAATACGATGATGTTATGAATAAGCAAAGAGAAGTTATTTATGACGCTAGAGAGAAAATATTATCAGATAAAGAAACAGAAAAAGATTTTAAAGAGATAATTCAAGATGTAATAGAGGATATTGTAATGACATATTCCTCTGATAATGAAATTAATCATAAGTCTATTTATACAGATTTTAACAGGCTTTTTGGTTTTGAGTTGGAGGCATCTGAAGAAGGTGATGCGCAGGAATTATTTGAGAAGCTTACGGATCTTGCTTGGGATAAATATCAAAGTAGAAAAGATAGAACTGGTGAAGATAATATTAAGCACCTAAAGAGAATCAGACATCTTCAGGGAATGGATCATTATTGGAAAGAGCATTTAACTAATATGGACCATTTAAGAGAAGGGATTTTCTTAAGAGGTTATGGTCAGGAAAAGCCAATTCATGTTTACCAAAGAGAAGGGTTTCAGTTATTTACTCAAATGATGTTTGCAGTTAAGACTTCTTTAATTTCAAATGTATTTGTTCCTGAGCTTCCTAGTTTAGAAGAGCTTAAGGCTTTAGAGGAACAGGAGAAGGAGAGGTTGAGGCAAAGAGAGGCAGCGGCAAGGGCTGTTCATGAAGAGGCTGCTTCTGCTAGTAGTAAAGGTGGTAAGGGGACAAAAGATGAGGATCCAGAATTAGCTGGGATGAATAGAGAGCAGAGAAGGAAGGCTAAAAAGAATAAGAAGAAAAGAAGCTAGTTAGTATAAATTTGGTTCTTTAGGTAGAGCCAATCAAAGATTTGCTATGTCTTATTACCTCATTCTCAAAATCGCTTTTAGCGATTTTTCCGAGGCCTACATAGTATTATAAATAAAAAGAGACACTTGTGTGTCTCTTTTTATTTATAATACTATTCCAGAATCCGGTAATAAGACATAGCAAATCTTTGATTTCGTTTATTGGGAGTATGATCTTTTTTAGCTTTTTTGATTATCCTTATTTTAAATGTAATAATTAAGAATCTTAAAATAAATATCTGTAGACTCCCAATATAGCAGTTCGTAACTAAACGAGCTGCTTGCAAGTAGCATGGTTTTTTGTTCTTCTACGGAGCACCGCATGTCTAAAGACAGTCAAAAAAAACAAAAGAGAAAACAACGCAAAGACAAACAACGAAAAGACAAGAGAAAAAAATCAGCTCAATATAAAGCTGATAAGTGGAAGAAAGCTCATACCGAAGCTTTCGGGACAACAGCTTACTTCTGGCCTGAGTTTTACCGGCTTCTTACTTTTGAAACATTACCTAATTTCTCAGAGGGTATTGATTTTACTGGTGTAGACTTGTTCCTTAGCACTTTCCCAAGTCAAGAAGATAGAAGTTTGCGGACAAACGGGACTCTCGTTACTTCTCTTAGGATTGATAGTTGCTCAGAAATACATCGAGCTCAGACTAGTAAGCTGACAAAATACTATCGATGTAGAGCAAATCTTGCGGAATTGATTCTAGAAGGAAGTTTGTATGGTGACTGGTATAGAGAACAGTATCATTCATCAGAGACAGTAGAAGGTGAAGAGTGGCAAGAAACTAAGTTTGAATTTACAATTCGAGCTCAAAAATCTTCTGCTAGTAGTGCTAAAAAAAGCAATAAATACATGGAAGAAATCGAGGGTTTACCTATAGTGCCAGGCTATTGGAATGTCACACATATAGAAACACCAAACGAGCTTTTAATGGATGGTAATGCGTTAACTACAGATAGAGTATATGAAATAATGCATATGCTTAAAATCTGGGTTCCTTATTTAGATGGAGCTTCACTAGACTCTACAGAAAGAGAAAAGTTAAAGTTAAAGCTTGTTCAGCTTGAGGCTACAGAAAAAAAAGCAGTAGATATTCTTAAGCTTGAATCTGAAAAAACAAGAATTTTCCTAATTGGAGACGTTGAGCTTCAAGATGAAGTATTGCAACTTCAAACTGCATATGAAGAAATAGAGGCTGAATATTCTCAAGCGCAGGAGAGTGGAAAGCTCAGTAGGAGGAAGCTCAATATACTTAGAGATAGAAGAGTTAATCTAAAAGTCGCACTTTTAACAAAACAAGAAGAGCTAAAGAAGTCTGAAACTAAATCAGATAAAGAGACTTCTGATAGGCTAGGTGCCGAGTTTAGTGCTGCCAATAAGGCAACTAGAGCGTTTTTGCACTGGCAAAGAATTTACTCTATGTTAAGCGTTTTGAAATAATAGGTAATTATACATGCAAGCAGTCGTCAAAAATAGAATAAAAGACAAGCATAGTGTACTTAGATTTTTGTAAATTAAAAGAATGAAAGAAAAAGCTTCAAATTTATTTAAACAAAGACAAAAAGAGATTAGTTCTGAGCTTGAGCTTCTTGATGGTAAGGGGAAGTTTGTTACTGAGGATTGGGAGTATCCAACTGGTGGTGGTGGGATTACTAAGGTTTTGCAGGATGGGGATGTTATAGAGAAAGGTGGGGTTAACTTTAGTGAGGTTATGGGGACTTTGCCTGCTACGATGTGTAAAAGGTTGCTAGGAGAGGAAAAAGAATATCCTTTTTATGCTACTGGTATTTCTTTAGTTATTCATCCTTATTCTCCGATGATTCCTACTGTGCATGCAAATTTTAGGTATTTAGAAGTTAAAGATAAGAAGTGGTTTGGAGGTGGGGCAGATTTAACTCCTTATTATTTATTTAAAGAAGATGCGAGTCATTTTCATAGTGTCTGGAAAGAAGAATTAGATCAGCATAATAAAGAATACTATCCTAAGTTTAAAAAACGTTGTGATGAGTATTTTTATTTGCCTCATAGAAAAGAAGCTAGAGGGATTGGTGGGATATTTTTTGATTATCTAGGAAAAGAAGATGTTAGTGAAATAGATAAGTCTTTTGAATTGGTAAAAAATGTAAGTTCAAGATTTATTGATGCGTACTTGCCTATTGCTAAAAAAAGAAAAGAAGAAGATTACGGGGAGCATGAAAAATCTTTTCAGTTAATGAGAAGAGGAAGGTATGTTGAGTTTAATTTAGTATACGATTTAGGAACTCAGTTTGGGCTAAAGACTTCTGGTAGAATTGAGTCTATTTTAATGTCTTTACCACCTGTTGTTAATTGGAGATATAACTCAGAGTTTAAAATGGGTGATAGAGAGAAGAAATTAATGCAGGTTATCAAAGAACCTGTTGATTGGTAGCACAGAGCTCACAGAGCAAGTAGAGACTCAGAGAAATTTTTGAAGTTAATATTAGGAAAAAAGTTTTGATTGTTAAATGACTTTAAACTTTTTAATCCTTTTAGGTTTTCAGAGCTAATATTTATTGGAAGTAAATCAATGAATTTAAAAGCTATTTCAACTATCCAGTAAGGAATGGGTATTAAGGCTATCTTTTTATCTAAGGATTTAGCTATTTCTAGATATAGTTTTTTCATTGTAATCGATTCTTTTTCACCGCAAAGATAATTTCCTTTTTCTATCTTTTGATTAAGAATCTTATCAATGCATAAGTTTAAGTCTTGATAGTAAAGTGTATGAATAGCTTGATTCCCACCAGCAATAGCCGGAATGATAGGAGACTTGCTAATTATTTTTTTAAGTTCTCCGTATAGTCCACCTGTGTTTGATAGAACTAGGCCACACTTTAAAATATGTAGATTTTTTAGTTCTTTTTCTATTTCTAGTTTTGAAATTCCGTAATCTGAAATTGCATCTTGATGAGCGCTCATAGTAGAAAAGTAAATTTTGTATTTTAAATCTTTTGTGGAGTTAAAAAGATTTAAAGTTCCTGTTTTATTTATTTCTCTAGCATTAATATTTTTTTCTTTTTTCTGAAAAGCTAAATGTATTACTGCATCGCAGCCTTTAGTGAATTCATTGCATTGTTCTTGAGTAAAAGATAAATCGTATTTTCTGTAAGATATCTTGTTATTACTATTTAGTTTTTTAGGGGCTCTAGTTCCAGCTACTATTGTATGGCCTGATTCTATTAGGTGTTTGCTTATTATTTTACCTAGGTAGCCATTTGCACCAGTTATTGCCACTCTCATCTGTCTAAATCCTTAATCAAATTTCTAGCCACTCTATTAGCATTTGCCATTAAGCTTAATGTTAATCCTTTTGCAGGTAAATACTTAAAAGCACTTCCATCAGCAATATAAACATTGTTATTTAAATCTAAAGTCCCATTTTCTTTTGTGAGATTCATAAGACTTCCGGCATAGTGAATACTTGAGCCTGCACCTGGGCTAATTGTTTTAAGTGGAATTATACCCAGTGAAAGTAAAAATTTCTTAAACTTTCTATTCCTAGTTTTTGAAAGATTTTTAATTTTATTACTATAGTTAAACTGAATATTTAAAGTATTATCTTTATCAAGTGATAACTCTCTTTTTCCCTCACCATTATCTGGGTGATGAATACCTAGAATTATAGTTCCATGTAGTAAAGATTTCATAATACTAATTGAATCTTTAATTGCTAATGGAACTTCTTGAGTGGTTCTAAATAACATGAGACTTCGATAGCTATAGAACGAGGCCATTGATGCACCAAAGTTTTTTTTCTCAGGGTCATAAAATGCACTGTACTGTACATGTGAAGTTCTTTTGTCTTTATTAAATTTTCCTATAAATTTTGGAACTAGGGCAGTTAGATAAGAGTAAGGATTAGATAAGATAGGAAGTGATTTAATTTTAGGAAAACTTTTTAATACTATTCTTGCATTACCAAATGGAGAAGCAGCTAGAACTAATTTTTTAGTTTTTATTTTATATATTTGCTTGTTCTCTAGATTAATTAAATTTACCTCAAGTTGATTTTCTTTCTTGTCTTCTTTACTCTTTTTTTTATTAGTGAAGCTCTGACATAAAAAACCAGCTAGGTGTGTAAAATTATTTTTTTCACTTAAGAGATCTAAAGTAATTTGAGGACGGTATGCGCTTTTATGGTAATCAGAATAAAAGCCTAGTTCATCATATCTCTCCGCTTTTCTTTCTTTTTTGTCTTTTGTAAGTACTGCTAATGAAGGTTTACCAGCGTAGAATCCCTTATCGTTAAGATTCTTCTTGTTGCTGTTAAATTTTTTATCAATAGATTTATGAATATTATCTAGCTCTAATTGGTCTTGATTTGTTGTTGAATTATTTAAAGTATAATTCTTAATATTTTCATCTGCTCTACAAATACCAATTCTATTAGTTATTTCTTGGTAAGACTCTTTCATTTCAGAGCTGTTTAATCCACAAGCTTCTAACTCTTTACTAGAGAATTCACAACAACCAAGTCCCCAAGCAACGCCTAGCCCACCAGTTGCTAAGGTTTCAAAGTTTTGAAAAGTATTTGTAGATTTATTTTTAAAAAATTTATTTACGTCTTTTATTAAGTGTTTTCTTTGTGGAGTAAGTTGTGCACCTATTTTAGTTTTTTCAAGATTAATAGATTCAAAATTTTTTCCAAGTAAATGCTCTTTTTGTTCTTTATTGTTTTTTCTAAAATCTAGAAAGTTAGTGTCTTTAAATATATCTTGTTGATGTTTAGATTTTTTACCGCCATCTATTGTAAGCACTTTTAATCCAGCTTCTACTAGTGTTTGCGCCGCATTGACTCCACTTGGACCTGTTCCAATTACAATTACATCCCATAAAGTATTAAAAATTTGATCTGTCATTCTTCTGTGCACTTGAGAAGAATCAAGCTAGGTATGAATAGTAAGGCAGATTTAAGCGTAATAATTGCAGATTTTAATAAAAATATAATTATGCTTTCATTTTTATAATAATGCTCATAGTTCTCACATTCCCCAATACATGACATTACAAAAAGTCTTTTTCTTACTGGATGCTCGTTATTAAACATTAGAGCTTGGTCGTATAAGTTTAAAAGTATTGGGTATTTTTTTATAGAACTAATAATTTTTGGACTTATCTCTTTAATTTTCTTTATTTTACAAGCACTGATATAATTTTCTATAGTCTCCGAATTGGGATTTTTGGAGTATAAATATCTATAAATTAATTTAGCTTCCAGTTTATTCTCTTCGGACATACTGTAAGAATAAAGGGCTTAAAGAAAAAATGCCACATATTATTTTAGAACATTCATCAAATTTAAAAATTGATTCTTATCAGAATATTTTTACTGAAATATATAGTATTTTAGAGAAAAATGTCGATGCTAATCCAAAGAGATGTAAGGGAAGGGTCAGGATAGCAGAAAATTACTTTATAGGTTTAGGAGAAAAAGATAATAAATTTTTACATTTAGATATTAACCTATTAAGTGGAAGAACTTCTGAAGCAAAACAAGAATGTGGTAAACATTTAGCAGATAAATTAAAAGAGCTAACTAAAGAGCTTGAAAATCTTCAAATAACAGTTAAGCTAACTGATATGCCAAAAGAATTTTACTTTAAAGCTTAGTATCAATGAGAAGTTATCCTGGCTTTAAAAAAATATTTTCTACTCTAGATCATTTAATGTCTATTCATGTAGCTAATTTACTAAAAAATAAAGGCTTTAATGCAGAAGTTAAAAATGTTCACTTAGCAGATTTTGCACTGCCAAGAATAATAGCAGAGTATGAAGTTTGGGTTGATGAGCAAAGTTATACACAAGCTAAAAAAGCATTAGATAGAGCCTTTAGTAATCTTAAGTCAGTAAAGAAAGCTTGGGAGTGTAAAGATTGTAAGGAGACTATTGAAGGACAATTTACAGAATGTTGGAATTGCGGATGTTCTAAAAGCTAAATAAAAAAAGGAACTACAAGCTCCTTTTTTATTATTTTATATCTTTAGCAAGTGTTTTTTAATGACTCATCATCTCTAAAGCCTGAATTCTTTTCTCAAGGCTCGGGTGAGTTGAAAGCATCATTCTAAAGTTAGACTGAGCTGCGTTGTTAGAAATTTGTAGTGCAGCCATTGCTTCTTTTTGCTCTGGTATTTGAACTTTACCTTTAATTCTTTCTAAGGCTCTAAGAGCTGAAATCATTTTATCTCTACCTACGTATTTTGCACTTCCAGAATCTGCTCTAAATTCTCTTTTTCTAGAAAACCACGAAGTAACCATACTTCCTAAAATTCCAAAAGCAATTTGTAGAGCCATAATTACTACAAAATGAACAATACCACTCATTCTTCTATCTACTTTTTGAGAGATAGTAAAAGCAACTATTCTTGCAAAGAACATTACAAATGCATTAATTACACCTTGGATTAAAGTCATAGTAACCATATCGCCGTTAGCAATATGTGCTACTTCATGAGCAAGAACGCCTTCAACTTCGTCTTTATTCATCGCACTTAAGAGTCCAGTAGATACTGCAACTAGTGATCTGTTTTTAGTAGGGCCTGTAGCAAAAGCGTTTACATCAGAGCTATTATAAATACCAACTTCTGGCATTTTGTTTAGTCCAGCGGATTTTGAAATTTCATGAGTTCTTCTAAGAAGCCAATCATGTTCTCCGCCTGTAGAGTTAGCATCAATCAATTTAACACCCATCATCCACTTTGCAGTCATTCTAGAAATAGCTAAAGAAATTATTGAGCCAACCATTCCCCAGATAAGGCAGTATATCATTAAGGAAGTATGGTTAATTCCACCTGCTTCTACATAACCTCCAATCCCAAAAACGTTTAGGATGATGGAAATCATTGCAATTACTAAAATGTTAGTTAAAGCGAAAAGTGTAAATCTTTTAATCATTTTTTATCCCCTAATTTTATGTCTCAATATAGATATAAGCACTAATTGAGTTTAAGCAATACCCATACTTAGTATTTTGACGATATAATCAGAGAATAGGTATCCTTTTTTAGTATATTTTAGCCTATCTACCTGTTTTATAAGCATTTTTTGCTCGATAAAATCATTTATTGAAGTCTCAAGCTCATTATTGAGCTTAATTTTATTTAAGCTAAGTCCATTAGATTTTCTAAGACAGGTGTAAATTATTTCAATTTGTTGCTGAGTTTCACTTAGTTCCTCTTGTCTTTGAATCGCGTTATTCTTTTCTTCAATTCTTTTTATGTAATCTTCAGGTTTTAGAATATTAATCCAGCGCTTGTTTCTTTTAAAGCTATGAGCTCCTGCTCCTAAGCCTAGGTAATTATTATAAGACCAATATGATAAATTATGTTTGCACTCTTTTTCTTTCTTAGAAAAATTTGAAACTTCATATTGTTTGTATCCATTTTTTTCTAACTCTTCTTGAGTGTGTTTATATAGTTCCGCAGTAGTGCCTTCATCACTTGTATGAACTAAACCTTTTTTAGATTCTTTTCCAAAATCTGTTCCAGGTTCAATAGTTAAAGTATAGGCACTGATGTGCTTTGGTTTTTGTTCAATTGCTTTTTCTAAATCTTTTTTCCAATGGTCTAGAGTCTCATCTTTAACTGCATAAATTAAATCTAAATTAAAATTATCAAAACCAGCTTTAATAACATTACTTATTGCGCTTAAGCTCTGTTCGCTATTGTGAATTCTACCAAGAAATTTAAGTTTTTTATCATTGAAACTTTGTATTCCTAAGCTAATTCGATTAATTCCAGATTGTCTAAATGATTTTAATTTATCAGCGTAAAGAGGCTCAGAGATAGAACCCGGGTTAGATTCTAGAG
>CAYOZL010000065.1:0-12340 GCA_964408435.1 uncultured Bdellovibrionales bacterium
CCTGCGACTTCCACCTTGTAAGGGTGGCACTCTAGCCAACTGAGTTAATCGCCCAGATTGTGCTTAAACTTGAAACACAAACTAAGCACGCAAGCTATATAAGATTAAGCCAACGGTCAACTACATACGACTAAAAGCACTAATCTTCTAGGCAATTATTATACTTGCTATTTCTTAGTTCAGTGACTACTGATATCTTATATTAATTACAAAACAAGGGGGAAAATTGGATATAATTGGAAATTTAATTAAACACGTTGATTTAAATGAAGTTGCTCAAAAATTTGGCTTTGATGCTGAAGAAGTTCAAAAAATCGTTGGTGCACTAAGCAACAATGAAGAAGTTAAAAAAGCAATGCCTGAACTAGCTAAAGAAGGCTTAGCACAACAGCAAAAACAAGCTGCTGAAGCTTCTACAGAAGGACAAGACGAGCCAGATTTAAAAGAAGCAGTATCTGGACTAAATCTAGAATCCATCTTTGCAAGTCTTTCTAAAGATACTGGAGTGGATAAAGAGAAGCTATCAGCTGGAGGTTCCGGACTTCTTGGAACTATTCTATCTAAGGCAATGGGCGGACAAGGTGGCAGCTTACTTAGCGCTGAGAATTTATCTGCAATGTTAGATAAGGACGGAGATGGTAAAATCGTTGATGACTTATTTGCTATGGCTAAAAACATGGTTTTCAAGAAAAGCTAAAAACCAGTGAAAGCATAGATACAGCCAAAAACAAAAATGCCCGATAAGTAAAGTTATCGGGCAAATCAAGCTTAATCAAAATAAGGGCTTAGCCCTTAAGTCAGCCTAATTTAGGCCACAGCTCTCCGTAGATGGAGCAGCATCACAAGAAGACTTAAAGTCTCTATCCATAACTGTTTTTCTGCCTTCTTTCTTAGCGTTCTCTATAGCGTCCTCACAAAGAGTCTTAATCGCACTTGTTAGCACTTCTGGAACTGTTCCCGCAGTACTTAAGCCAGATGTTTGCTTAATGTAATTTTTTAACTTTGATACAACTATTAACACTTCATTTCCTGCCATTTTATTTTCCCTTTAATATGATTAATTAAAAATATTTTTTTAGTTAGCTACCTTATCCTAACTACCTTGTGAGCAAGTCGAAGGCTCAGCGCTACAAGTACCAGACTTTGCACAACAGCTCTTTTTCTTCTTACTGCAAGTGCTTTCCTTTTTTAACTTACAAGAGCAACTGCTAGCACCATCAGATGGCTCTACAGAACTACTGCCTGAACAAGCTACAAAAGATAAACTGATAAAAATTGCGAATAATATTTTTTTCATTCTGTTCTCCTTGCTTCCTCATCAATGAATTATGCATATTAAACAAACTAGAGGCATATTAGGCAACAATTTTCTTCATATTACTTAAAATAAATATTATTCAATACTTTTTTAATAGGTAATTTTGTAAATTTAACAATAATTAGTATTAACCTAAGTATGATTATTACATTTGATGTTGAAACAACCGGCATAAACCCTAAAAAAGACCAAATCATAGAACTCTGCTTACAAATTGGCTTTGATACTGGCAATAACGACAGCACTGAAGTTAAGACTTGGAGAATAAAGCCTTCAGTTCCAATTAGCCAAGGAGCTCAAAAGGTTCACGGCATTTCACTAAAAGACTTAGAAAGTTGCGATGATTTTAAAACTAGCTCTACACAGTTTTTAAATTATTTTGAAAAAGCTGAAGTTATTATTGGTTACAATGTAGAGTTTGATATTAGCTTTCTACAAGCAGAACTAGCTAGAAATGGGCTTAGTGAATTAAACTTAAAAGATAGAAATATAATTGACCCATTACAAATTTGGAGAAAATGTGAACCAAGAAACCTTTCAGCTGCTCATGAGAGATTTGCTGGCTCTCCTTTAGAAAATGCTCATAGCGCTGAAGCTGATGTAATAGGAGTCGCTGAAGTTTTAAAGGGAATGATAAATCAATTTGATTTAGACTCAACTAATTGGAAATCATTAGCAGAACTTTCAGGACTTTCTAGAAACAATTGGATTGGACCAAGCTATCATCTACAGCTTAAAGACCAGGTAGTAGTAATAGGATTTGGCAAACATAAAAATAGATCACTAGTTGATATAGCTAAAAGCGAAGACAGTTCTTACCTTGATTGGATCGTATCAAAAGACGACTTCCCTACTCATCTGAAGAAAATCCTTAAGGACGCAGACCTAAGTTCAGAAGATTCTTTACAAAATTGGATAAATAAGACCCTTTAAAGCTAAAGTTTTTACAGGATTTTCCGATATTTAACCTGTGGACACTATTAATGAAATAGAATCTGAAAAAGGATTTACGCTAATTGAACTATTAGTGACTATTACTATAGTTGCTCTGCTTTCTTCAATTGCAATCCCAGCTTTTAATCAACATAAAGAATCTGCAAAGATAGCTAAAGTACAATCCGAACTACATAACATTGTTTTAGCAATTAATGTTTTAGAAGCGGATACAAATACTTCTCCTGGAGGTTTTGATTTTTCACCTTGTGTAGAGATTGCACCTGATAACGAAATGGCAGTTGATGACTGCGCAGCAGGACTTACTTGCACCGATGGATCTTTTCCTAACTGGTCGGGTCCTTATCTTTCAGAAGGCGCAACGACTGATCCTTGGGGGACTAAATACCAATACGACATGGACTACCTTTGCAATTCTGGTGTTAAAGGTTGTAGAGGAGATGAGTGGTCAAGAACTGTAAACTCTGCAGGAAAAGACAGAGTTGTAAACAACTACGATGCAGATGAAATCGCCCTTGTTATTTGCTCACAGTAAAAAACTAAACTTATTCTAGACTAAGATCACTTGCAGTAAAAGAATACTGGAACTGTGGATTATTTTTATCCTTATAAGAAAGCTGTGTCTCTTCCAGCCCTTCGCCTTTAACTAATCGAAGTAATAAGTTTACTTTTTTATTTTTAAAATCAAGATCAATTTTATAATGTAAATCTGCAGCAGTTCTAGTTAAAGTATCACTGTAAGTAGTATTAACCTTAGCAGTGGCTTTTCCACTGTGAGAAATTGTTTGTTCTTCAGGTATTTTTAAATTCAAATTAATCATAGATTCAAAAGACTTTAGCCAATAAGATTTTTTACTTGGGTCAATAATCTCTTCATTACTAAGAATTATGTCTTTCATATATTCTGATTTTATTAATATCCTCTCTAACTTATTTTTAGTTACAGTTGAGATGATACTACCTTCGAAGTTCTCATCTTTAAAAATAGTATTATAAACTTTTTCTTCAATTTCTACTCTTTTGATACTAGATAGAAGGCCTTGTTCAGAAGTCCCAACTTTATTACTATTCTCAGTTAAAGCTCCATTTAAGTTATTATTTTTTGCACCCTTAGCTTCTTTCTGCATTTGTTTTTTTACAAATCCCTGATTGCTAACTATTTGACTTTTCTTATTCTTACCAGAGAATCTAAGACCGTTGTATACGATAGAAGTTAAAGTCAAAACTCCCAAAACTATTAAAAGGTTTCTTTGTTTCTTTTTTTGTGTGTCGCTCATTTTTTTACAGTTTTTTCTTATTTTATTTTGTGTAGATTATACTTTTAAAATTCCTTGAAGCAATCTTTATTCTTACAGAAATTACTCCCACTTAAACTTTTTAAGCGCTTTTTCTGCTTCGGAACCGCCAATTAGCTCCAAGGCTAAGGCGCTAGCCATTCTTACTTCTTTAACTTCGTCTTCTAAACATTTAACTAACTCTATTAGCACATTAGACTCTTCGCTACCCCCCTGCCCTATTTTACCTAAAGCTTTAGCAACAGATGCTCTTACATCAGCATTATCATCATTTAAAGCTTTTTTAAGCATTGGAATTGCTAGGCTTGCAGGCTCTCCTATTTTAGCAATCACATCTGCACATAATTTTCGAACTTTCCAAATCTGATCTTCGAGACCAATACTAATTTGCTCAGTATACTCTGCATGTTTCTTATTAATTGATTTTAATAAATTATTTGCTGCATCTTCTCTTACTGCTTTATCTTCATTTTTTAGCTGTTTACATAAATCCGCAATACTAGAATCTCCTTCATGTTTAAGCCATGCATCTACTGCATCATTTGTACCAATTCTTCTAAGTGCTTCAGAAGCTACCCAGCGAACATCAGGGTCTTGATCTTCTAAAAGTTTCTTTAAATTTGGCACTGCTTTTTCTACTTCTTTTGCAGCCCTAAGATTACCAATTGCCTTTGCTGCTAAATATCTCACCTCACTTGATTCATCACTTAAACAAATAATTAACTTATCAAGAGAAGAAATAGCATTTGGGCCAATGCTTCCAAGAGCAAAAACACAGCCTGTTCTAACATTTATATCTTCGCTGTTAATCACCTCATTTAGTAATGGAACAACTTCTGGGCCTAAAATACCTAAAGACCAAGAAACTGCTTTTCTTACATCCTGGTCAGTATCTGATAACAAATTAACTAAATTCTTTGCACTGACTAAAGCACTCGGACCAAGCTTACCTAAAGAGAATGCAGAAAATCTTCTTACTTCATTATCCTCATGTTCTAAAAGCTCAGTGAGTCTAGTAACTGCTAATTTTGCAAGTGGACCAATGTCACCTAGTGCTGGAATCGCAGCTTTTGCGATATAAGTATTTTCATCATAAGTAGCTTTGATTAGAGCAGGCACACATTCATCAATCATCTCAGCAGTTTTTCTTTGCTTAGGAATCTCATTAACTGCCTTAAGTCTAATCTGCCAATCCGCGTCTCTTGTCGCCTGAACAAGACTTCTCATTTGCTCTAGTTCTTTTTTAGCTCTTATTTTTTGTGCCTCAGTGCTCATTTATGATCATTATGCACAACTCAGGCAGTGTTGCTACAAAGAAATACCTTGCGATAGAGCTAATTGATAATAAAATGGTCGCAAATGGCAAAAAAGGCTGAAATTCAAGTAATAAGCTCTTCGAAAGATTACTCAAAGGGATTTAATGAACAAGATGGGTTTAACTCACTGAGCACCGCTAGGCGCTTATCTGGTCAAACTCTAAAACAAGTTATAGAAAGTTATTTAAAATATTACGCATCTGGAACTGGACATACTGCTAGAGCAAAACAATACGATCTTAAATATTTTCTAGAATATATTGCTGAGATAGAATCTTCATCTACTCAAAAAGTACCTGTCTCTGCTTGGACAATGCAAGCTACTAAGAACTACGTTGATTACCGCTTAAGTCTTGGAGAAAGCCCAGCTACTGTAAATAGAAGACTTGCAACAGTTAAACATTTTGGAAGAACACTTGCTGAACGTATTAGAGATTTCATAAATCCAGCAAGAGAAGTAAAAGGCCCAACTATGAGACCAAATAGGCCTCATAGTGTTAGCCCAGATGAAATTTTCTTTTTAAGAGAAGCTGCAAAAAAAGAAGTTGAAGAAAAAAAAGATTTTCAGTCAAAAAGAAATAGATTTTTACTAGAGCTTTTACTAGCAACAGGCTTAAGAGCAGATGAAATTAGATTACTTCTAATGGCACAAGTTGACCCTAACTACGAGTGGCTAAAAAATGTAAAAACTAAAGGTAAAAAATTTAGAAATGTTTATGTAAACTCTGAAATTAGAGATTTATTTGAAGACTACGTAGCAAATAGAGAAAACGAACTTTGTAGAAAGTTTCCACTTTATTTAGAGCTAAAAGAAAAAGAGAAATTCAAATTCCCTGTTTTAGTTAGCATTTATAGAGCAAAACTTGACGAACCAAAAACTTTTGGCCTAGCTCCTAAAACTATTTGGAGGATAGTTTCATCTTGGGGCAAAAAAGCTCAAGAGCTCTCTAACACTACCCTACCTAGCCTTCACCCACATAAACTAAGACATACATTTGCACATGGCTTACTAGATTCTTCTAAAGACGTAAGATTAGTAGCTCAAGCACTCGGTCACAGTGATGTTAGAACCACAATGCGCTACACCGAGAGAACGGATGAGGAACTAGCTAAGGCTATTGAAACAAAGATTAAGGATATTAGTTAAGAAAAGATCTCTCGCAGAGAGCAGAGATTTTTTATGGTCTATTTCCACCCACAACCACACCGGTATCAACATCCTCTGCCCAAATAAAAACTTGTTGATCTTTTTTTGTTGTATTTATTAAATATTCTTTTTTAGCTTCAATATTAAAAATAATATTTGTATCTACTTGTGTAATAATATTTTCATCTTTAATAGTTTTAGATGCTTCTTCAAACTTTATATATACTTGAAAATTATGAACACCTGGAGATACTACTGCTTTGCTTTCTAAAAAGGTTGGAAGCCTTCCATCAATTGCTTTAATTTCAATTAAATAATTTCCCTTTGTCTTTAAGATGTACGACGGGCTTGGAGTATAAACTAATGCTGGTTTTATATACTTACTAGGAAGTCGACTGGGCTCTAAAACATTTCCGCTGAGATTACAGCCTGAAATACAATAACTAATTACTAACAACAAACTAAGAGATATATTTTTCATATCCTTTGATTACTATAACATGTCAAAACTATACAAGATTTTATCCTAGCCAGACCAAGATATTTGACCAACAGAGCAATATCCTACTTAAAAGATAGGTAAATTGCATTTTATACTAATTTTAAGTAGAAAACACTGTTTGCTAGAACTGTGCATTATGCACTTTGCTCTTTAACTTATTTACGACTAAATCGTTTAGTCTTTTAGAAAATAACAAATTTTACTAGCATTTTCATATTGCTGGTAAACCCCTTATTAGCATTTACAAAAACTGTTTTTTTAATGGAGATAATCACTCATGATTATCAGAACCTCATCACTGCTAATTGTTTTAGCAGTGTTTCTGTTTACGTCCGAGACGCAAGCAGATGGCAACGACAACGTTGCAAAAATCCTGCCGACATCTGCTTACCTAGATGACGCCAGCGGACTATACTCAGTAACAGTCGAACTACAGGGAGAAATTCTCGAGATCCCTGGTCTATACGATCTTGAAACTGAGGAAAAGTGTGACAAACTCGAACTTCTTGTTAACCGTGTCCTTCGCAAGAAACATAGTTACAAGGGGACCCTCGAACTTAAGTTCAGTTTTCCGGAGTACGATGCTGAAGTTCTTCTAGCTGAGAACGAAGCTGAAGCTATCGAAAGCGGAAGCGGAGTTGAAGCTCAGCAAGCTAGTTTCACTATCACCGGAATGAAAAAAGACATGAGGACCGGACTGCTCTTTAACAGGCGTTCTCGCGGCGCCTGTGGAAGTTGTAACGATGGTAACAATTTTGCTCGTGCTCCGATTTGGTATCGTGCCACACACGGATACAGAAATCCTCAGGTTCTTGATGAGCCATGGGACGGAGTAAAAGGACCATCTAAACAACGAGCTGCTGCCTTTGGTATGCTGGCACGTGGAGCGTTTCATGTGGCAGCTGGAATAGTTGTCCCATTAGAAAGCTCTAGAAATATTGGTAGAGGTCTCGCACAAAGTGGAACGAATATTGAAAACAATAACAATTTCGATCCCACATTTGACCCTAATTTCAGTCCAACGAATAACTTTGATCCGACATTCAGTCCGACAAACACCTTTAGTCCAACGAATGTCGCACGTCAAAACGGAGGTAGAAACTACTCTCGTGGTGGTAGAAATGGATATTCACTCGGAAGCGGAAACTCTTATCCAAGTGGCTCATTTGGAGGTGGAAGTTACCCTCGCGGCGGTGGAAACTCTTATCGCGTAAATGGACGCTCCTATCAGAGTGGTTCATTCGGTGGTGGAAATTACTCCCGAGGAAACGGATACTCACTTGGAGGCGGAAACTCTTATCCAAGTGCTTCATTCGGAGGTGGAAATTACTACTCTTCCGGCGGAAATTCATTCGGAGGTGGAAATTATTCTCTAAGTCGAGGAAATTACTACTCTACCGGTGGATACCCAGTGGTTTCATACGCCCGTCACTAAAAAACCTCAGCTTACTAGAAAAAAGGACAAAGACGCATAGTCCTGAGAAGTTCAGTCAAAAGTAATTTTTGACTCCTTCCAAATAATTTTTGCGTTATGCTGGTTTTTTCACATATGTGAAAAGGGGTAAACCAGCATTCCTTTTTTATTTAATAAATTTTAATTTTCTAAAAAAGAATTTTGTTATTTTTGAACTGAAAAGATTTAACTGCAAAGATTTATTTGCAGAATTGTTATTTAATTCTCTGGACTTTTTAAGTCCTACATATCGGATAGTGTTAAAATAATGGTTTTTTAAAAATCTAAAATAGTCAAAAGCTAGCTTGTTCCCTTAACTAAATTAAGGGAGCAAACTATCTGGACTTTACTGAGGCTCAACTGAGCCAAGATAGATATGTTTTGCAACATCTACTTAGATGGAGAACCCCATGCGCTACGTCATAATTTTCTTGCCCTTTGCTTTAGCGTTCTGCGCTGCTTGCAGTGGGCAAAGTGGGCTAATTAGCCCTTTTGAAGAAGCACCCAACTTACCAACAACGCTTGAAGAACCAGGGCAGATTGATCTGCTCGAGACAACCCAAGCTGAGGAAGAACAAGCTGAGCTAAACCCTAAGGCCGAGGAGATTCCTGAAATCGATTCAGCCGCTAATGAGGTCGATTCAGCCACTAAGCTAAACCTAACAGGTCCAGTTCAAGGTTCTGGAACAAAAGCTCAAGCCAATCCTGCACAAGGTTCTGGAACGAGAACTCAAGCTAATTTTGCACAAGGCTCTGGAACGAATACTCCCAATCCGGCAGCCCCAAGAGATCTGGCAGTCATCTCGGAGTTGATGCTTGAACAAATGACTCAGATGAACCAAGGACTCGCGGGCTTACGCACGGAAATGAATGAAAAAATTTCCAGTGTAGACACAAAGCTGAGTACTCAAATCGAGAATCAGCGCAAGCAGTTATCTGCTCAAATCGAGACCAGAGACGCAGTTGTGGAAGCCGCTCGTCAAGCCAAAGAGCACCACGACGCTCTAGTTAAATACTTTGATGAAAAAGGCATTAGATTCAAAGTGAATGGCGAGGAAATGGATAACAATAATCTAAAAGATTCTTTTTTAGAGGCAGCTCAAGCAATTGCCGCGGAAAGGGGTCTAGAGAATATTCAACCAGAGTACTTATGCAACCCTAAAGATATGAGCTTTGGTTATTGGAGGAATCAGAAAGGAGAAATCATCAATCTGACAGAGGATGAACTAAGGCGCATGCCAGCCCCCGGACAATACATTCCAGGAACCATAGTTGATTTGACTACTCCTGCATGCCAGCCGGTTTACCAAAGTCAACCTGCTCCGACATATCAGCAGCAACAAGTTGTTCCTGCTTACGGAGTTCCTTCTTATCCCAATGAAATTCAATTCCAACAGCAATCTGCACCACCTACGTATCAAAACAATTCGCAGCCTCGCAATTTTGTTCCTCAAAACAATGGCTGTCCAAATGGAGGAAGTTGCTCTAGAAGGAGTATTGACACTCGCATCTAAGAAAAAGTTTTGTGTGGGCTCTCAAAAAACGAGGGGAACTGGCATCATTGGCCTAACCCCTCTGTTTTTTCTACATACAATAAAATGTTTTCCACGCAACACTATCCGTATCCCTTTTCCTTAATCCTAATCTCACTAAAGTTCTAAACTCTTTTAATTACTATAAAATAGTACACAGTAATTTCTGCATTGATTTCCATTATACTTCTGTATAGAATAATCATCGAATGCATTCTTTTAACTGGCTCTTTCTAGATTTAAACTCCTTTTTTGCTTCTGTTGAGCAAGCAGAATCTCCCTCTTTGCAAAACAAAGCTGTAGCAGTTGTTCCAATGCTTGTTGATAGTACTTGTTGTTTAGCTGCAAGTTACGAAGCTAAATATAAAGGGGTAAAAACAGGCACAAGTGTTAGAGAAGCAAAACAACTTTGTCCTGGAATTAAATTCGTTGTTGCAGATCATAAAAAATACGTTTCTTACCATAAAAAAATTATCAAAGCCGTCGGGCTCTGCATACCTATTTCTTTTATCCTTTCAATTGATGAAATGGCATGTGAACTAATGGGCAGAGAAAAAGATAACTGCATAGAACTTGCTAATAAAATTAAGCAATCAATTTATGACAATGTAAGCCCAGTAATGCATTGCTCTGTTGGAGTAGCTCCTAATAGATATCTAGCGAAAATTGCAAGTGACATGCAAAAACCAAATGGTTTAACTTTAATTAAAAAAGAACAAATCCCTGAAGTCTTTTTTCCTCTTAAAATAGAGGATTTCACAGGCATTGGTCCTAAAATGAAGCGCAGACTTAATGAATACGGTTGTTTTACAACTGAGCAACTTTATGGGCTTTCATCTATTCAAATGAAAAAAATTTGGGGAGGAATAGCAGGAGAAGAATTTTGGCAAAAAATAAGGGGTGAGAATTTAAGAGAAAAAATAACTAAAAAGAAAACAATTGGACACTCAAGAGTAATTGCACCTAGATACAGGGCTGATAATGCATTTATAAAAGCTTTATCAATGCAACTACTAACAAAGGCCTGTATAAGACTTAGAAACTCGAAAATGTACACTAAAAAATTAAGCTTTGATGCAAAGTTTGTTTTTAAAAATAATAGTTATAACAATAACTACGAAGCTCAATACTGGAAAGCAGTAGCTAAATTTGAAGAAACTCAAAATACTTTATTAATTGCTAGTGAATTAGAAAAGATTCTAAACAAACTACCTAAAGGTTCTATTTTAAAAATTGGCTTATCTTTGTCTAACTTCACAGAAGAGAACAAACACCAACTTTCACTATTTGAAGACTTCAAAGCAAAAGAACTAATGAGCGCAGTAGATAATATTAATGAAAAACACGGATCTCATCTAGTCTACCCTGCCGCATCAAAACTATACGATGACAAGGCTCCTGCAAGGATTGCGTTTAGTCGGATACCGGAGGAGAATGAGTAGCCAGCACAAAGGGCACAGAGTTGAAATGAGACACAGAGAAAGAGTTAATGAATTAAAAACATTTCTCTGTGTCTCATAATTTTCTCTAAGATCTCTGTGCGATTATTTCTTAACCCACGCACCAGCAGAATTTAAATAAAAATTACCCCCTGATGTTTTAGCTATCGCTTTTTGACCTGCTAACTTTTCTACAGAATCTAGTGAAGTCCCATTTGATGCAGCAATCTCGGAGTATTTTGCTTTTCTCTTGTTATTTATATCCTTAACAAGAGAAACAACTCCAGCTTGGTCCTTAACGACTCCAAGGTAACCACTAGGTTTCTCCCCTACTAAACCTTGTATCTTTGCTCCTTGTAAATCCAAAGCGAAACAATAAGAAGTAAACAATAGAGTAAAAGCTATTGTAAATAGAATTATTTTTTTCATATATCTCTCCTAAAAAAGGTCGCTATCGTTATCTAAAACGCTATCTAAATCTTTATCAACTTTAACTCTAACTTCATGATCAATTTTAACATTTAAGTTAACAGTAATTGGCTTATCTGGTGCTTCTACCTTAACAGTAGGAGAACATGCGCTAAGAAAGCAAAGAGCAAAGCACACAGTAAATAATGGAGTCAGCACTCTCATTTAAATTTCCCTTTAGAAAGCTTAATAGATTTCAACAACATAGGTATATTATCTTCAAAGTTCAAGTTAAAATCTATTGGACGTTCCACATTAGCGCTTTTGCCAAATAAATTAGCTAAAACCTTTAAATCACCATTTTTACTATAAGAGAAAGTACCGTCTAACTTATTATAATTAAATTCTTTTAAAAGCTTATAAACCTTTTTAATAGAGGGCTCACTAATTGCTCCTAATCTTTCATCACTAATTTTAATTAAGCCATAATACCCAGAAAAGACTCCTTGCTCTGAGCTAAAATTATATTCACTATCTATATCTAATGGCACACTAAAATTTAACTTGCCTGTAACATTATACCCTTTTTTAGAATACAATTTAGAAATCTGATCGAGTGATAAATCATTACCAGTTAGAATTATATTTTTTGCACCAAAAATTTGAAAAAATGGAATATAAACCCTACCTAAAAGAACACTGGCTTCAATATTTGATAATTTTAAATCCTTGTACTTCTTAAAACTAGAACCTAAATAAACCCTAGATTTAATATCTTCAAAAATAACGCTCGCATCTAATTTTTTGATAAAAACATTTGCAAACTCATTTACTCTAGGAAAGACGTCTCCATTATAACTGAAGTAAGCTGAATCAAATTTATAATTTTTATACTTTCCAAAAAGTTCAGTAACTTTTAGGTCTGAAGTAATTTTTTTATTATTTGCAATGCCTTTTGCACTGATAAAACCTGAGT
>CAYOZL010000066.1:0-11969 GCA_964408435.1 uncultured Bdellovibrionales bacterium
AAATGAGTTACCGCGGACCACGTGCAAAACTATCTAGAAAACTTGGTGTTCCATTAACACCTAAAGCTACTAGAGTAATGATTAGAAAACCTTATGCTCCTGGACAGCATGGGCAAAGAAGAAGAAAAGCTGCTTCTGAATACGGAAAGCAACTTCTAGAAAAACAAAAACTAAAATTTCAATATAACGTATCTGAAAAGCAATTAAGAAGATATTACAAAAAAGCTAAGGCTGCTAAAGGCAACCCGGCAGATAGAATTGTTCAATTTCTTGAAACTAGATTAGATAATATAGTTTTTAGATCAGGACTTGCTCCAACAATTTATGCTGCAAGGCAATTAGTAGTTCATGGTCACATTAGAGTAAACGGTGCAAAAATTGATAAGCCAGCATACGTTGTTACTCATAATGATATTGTTAGCATTAAAGAAAAAAGCAAAGAGCTTCCAATAATTCAAGAAGCTGTTGCTAATGCTACTGTGCCTGATTATCTAGATGTAAATAAAGAAGCATTTAGCACACGTATTACAAGAATGCCTTTAAGAGAAGAAGTTCCTGTTATTTGCGACTTACAGTTAGTAATCGAATTATATAGTAGATAATCTTATTGATTATTCTAATCTAAATAGCCTCTTAAAGAGGCTATTTTTTGTCTTTCTTTTAGTTTTCTATATTTTCTCTAACGAATTATTTATTCCAAGCTTCTTCTACTATCTTCTCTGAATAAGAAACTTTTATATCTGCCTGACCAGCAACTAAGATATCAAAATCATTCTCACCAACTTGAAAAGCGCTAAAAATAGGATTACTACCGCTTTCAGTTTTTAATGGACTCGCTTCACCATTCTTAGGCTCTCTATGTCCTTTAAAATTCAAGATAGCACCATAACCTTCTTTGCCAGGAGTGACTTTAAGTTCAAAAGGCATTGTACTAAAAATCTTACCTTTATTAGCTACTAATAAAGTGACTCTAGCGCTACCACTTAAATCAAATTCTGCTCCTGAGGTTCTTAATTCTTCTTTTGTTTTTCCTTGATCTTTATTAACTGCTGTTTTCCAAAATCTAGATTCACTCTTACCATTTAAAATTACAGAAATAGTGTCTATCCAAACTCTTTTTTCGCTTGAATTACTAATGACCCTACTAGGAGAATCAGTATTCTTAATACTTAATGTGATTTTCCTTAACTTTCCATTAAAACTAACTGCCTTAACTTCTAATGGGCTTGATAAAGGTTTTTCTTGTTCTATATCAACACTCCATTCCTCTATAAGCTCTAAGTCGTTTTGAGCATAAGCAAAAGAACTAAGTAAAATTAAAAATAGGCTGAAAATATACTTAATCATAGGTAATTTGTTCTCGTAAAAGCATATACTATATACTAAAATCGCTTTAAACATAATGAAAAAAAGAGGAAGACACCAAAGTAGCTGTAAAGATGGAAAAAATACTATTAAGTATTTAGAATCACTAAGTGGAGTTTCTGCGGTAATAATTGGCATGTCTTTGGGTGGTAAATCTATTGGGAAAAATAATTCTGCAGGGTACTTAAAGCTTCAAAGAGAAGAAGAAACAGGCTTTAAGGCATTACTTCAAACATCTAAAGGAGTGCAGGAAATATTTATAAAAATTGAAAAAGGTTTTAAAGAAGCTATAAAAAAAGAAATAAAATCAAAATTCTAAAAAAATGAACCTACAAAAAGAAGTAGGTAAAAATAAAAAACTAAGTGCCGCAGGGACCTGTCTTCAAAGAAACTATCAATCCCGGAATACCAGTGAACACATCTTTTACATTTCCTTTTTCATGACAAGTAACTGCTAGGTAGCTAGTATCTGAACTTCCCGTAACATTTAACTGCACTCCATCAGTAAGATTAGTACTAGTTAAAGTGCTTTCACAAGTTGCACTATTACAAGTTGGGTACTCTCCATTATCTTGAACATATGTCTCTAAGTTCGTCATAGCATTTCTAAGATCTGATTTTGTTGTACTGGCATATGCCTGCTTCTTATAAACTCCATACTGATTGATTGAAATAGCTGATAATACCCCTATAAAAGAGACAACAACTAAGAGTTCAATTAAAGTAAATCCAGATTCTGATTGAATATGCATAATAGTAATTTCGACATAATTAGATAAAACTTGAGTGTAATAGCTAGTTTATCTTAACGATTTATCTGCCATTTGTAAAAAGAACTTAAAAAACAGTTGCTTATCATAAAAATAGTTCTTTTTTTTTAAAGCAGAATAACGAATAACACGATAAATAGTACACAGCATATGAATTATATAGCATATAAATTATTAATAATAGGTCATAATAACGAAAGCTTTAGCTTTGAAGCTCAGCCTACTAGCATAAACAGAGTGGATACTTGTGAAGGCGTAAGTTCTAGAATTTATAGAGCAGTGGATCTTGCTGGAGTTTCAAAAACAACAATAGTCTTCGATAGTGAATTTCTTACTGGGATAGATAATGAGAAAGACTACTATTTTATTTCTAGCACAACAGAAGACTTCGACCTCAGTTCTGAAAAAACAAAATTAAGTAGGAACAGTGATAATGAATTATACTTAGAAATAGATTTTGCTGATAATATTGAGACTTTTTTCAGACTAATAGAATCTAGAACTGTTCTTCCAAATTGCTTTACAATAATGGATAATTGATAAATGAATTTACTAGCTTCTATAAGTCTTTTCGGTATATTTTACTCATATCTGGGGTATTTTTTAATTTTATATTGCCTACGATTTTTAAAAATATCAAAATTTAAAAGTAGTAGAACACAAACAAAAGATATAGATACTATTAGTATAATAATCCCTGTCCGAAACGAGCAAAAAGTAATTAATAAAAAGATAAAAGATACTCTTGCCCTTCAGTGGAAAGGCAAATCAGTACAAAGCTTACTTAAAGAAGGCAAAGTTGAACTAATAATCACAAGTGATGGAAGCGATGACGACACTGATAATATTGT
The DNA here is from genome assembly GCA_964408435.1 of uncultured Bdellovibrionales bacterium. Lineage (GTDB taxonomy): Bacteria > Bdellovibrionota_C > UBA2361 > SZUA-149 > CAYOZL01 > CAYOZL01. Next base: position 2,987 of record CAYOZL010000066.1, read on the forward strand.
AAGAAAGTATTTACCTTTTGATGTTACCCTGATCACTTCTAAGGAAAGAAAAGGGAAAGGAGTTGCTCAAGAAAAAGCTATGAATATCTCTAAAGGCGATATTATTATTTTTACTGACGCAAAAATAAATTTACCCTTAGATGCATTAGATAAGTTTGAAGAGCACTTTAAAAATCCAAACATCGGACTAGTTAGTAGCGTAGATAAAATTGAAGATACAGGAGGTGAAAGCCTTTACATCAGATATGAAATGATGCTCAGAGAACTGGAAGCCTCATTTTACAGTTTAATTGGAGTCAGTGGCTCATGCTTTGCGGCGAGGAAAGAGATTGCACAAAATATAGCAACCGATGTTCCTAATGATTTTAGCTTGCTTTTAAAAGGAATTGAACAAGGATACAAAGGAGAGCACGCTGAAGATATCATTGTAACATATCAATCAGTTAAAACTGAGAAAGAGGAATTCGATAGAAAAGTAAGAACTGTCATTGGAGGAATCAGTACTTTCTTTGCAAAAACTGAGTTTTTAAATTTTAAGAAATACAGTATTTTTTCTTGGATGCTTTTGAGTCATAAGCTAAGTAGATGGCTAGTTCCGTTTTGGGCAATAATACTATTAATTCTGACTGTTGTGCTAGCTTTAAAAAGCGTCTTTTGGCTATTCATTTTAATTTCAATTTCAATATTTTTATTTTTTACTTATCTCTCTTGGAAAGACAGTAATCAAGATAGTCACATAATTCATAAAGCTACCTTGTTTTTAATTTTAACAAACGTTTCAATAATAGTTGCTTGGATTAAGTACTTTTCTGGGGAAAGAGCAATTATCTGGGATCCCTCTAATAAGGGAACATAAATACTTCTATACTCGTTACCTTTTAGAGAACTGAGTACTTTTTCTAGCTTTATGTCTACCAGGTTTCTTTCTTTCTACTTCTCTAGGGTCTCTAGTAAGCAAATCGTTAGACTTTAAAGTTTTTCTTAGCTCTGGATCATTTTTTTCTAAAGCTCTAGCAATACCTAATTTTAAAGCATCTGCTTGGCCATTTAATCCACCGCCTCTAACTCTAACAAATACGTTAAATTTTTCTTTTAACTCTGTAACCACTAATGGCTTAAGAACAGCTCTTTGCTGTGATGGTAAAGGAAAATATTCTTTTAAAGATTTCTTATTAATTACAATAGTAGGTTCTTCCTTTGCTGGTGTTAAATACACTCTGGCAGTTGAACTTTTTCTTCTACCAATAGCCTGTATTGCTTTTTTTAAAGACATTAACTAACTCCTAATTTTTGAGCTTGATGTGGGTGCTCTGTGCCACAATATACTTTTAACTTCTTAAATTGTTGTAAACCTAAATTACCTTTTGGCATCATGTTTTTAACAGCTCTAAGTAAAATTTGTTCAGGCTTATCTCTGTATAAATCAGCAGGAGTATCTTGTTTAATTCCACCTACATAATTTGTGTGTCTGTAATAAATCTTGTCTTCTGTTTTATTACCAGAAAATTTAATTTTCTCAGCATTAATAACTACAACAAAATCACCACAATCGTTATGTGGTGTGTAGTCTGGCTTGTTCTTGCCTCTTAGTATCGTAGAAATATTTGTAGCTAATCTACCTACAATTTTATCTTCAGCATCTATTTGAACCCATTTTCTGTTTGCTAGTGCTTTTTCTTTTGTCAAAAATTCTGTTTTCATATTTTTTATCAACAACTTAAATGTTAACTAATTTTTTAAATACCTTAATATAACAATATTAAATCTATTTAGAGCGCGAGAGATTATCATACATAGAAGCTAGGTCAACAAAAGCCAGAGAAATGACTAAAGAAATAAAAGGCCCTTAAATTAAGTACTAAATTTATGCTGGATTCGCTATTTTCTATCTACTATACTCAACTGAGAAGCTAGCTCTTGAGTGCGACTATCTCTAGCAAGTAAGTAAGAAATATTAGCTGTAAGCTCATTTAAGGCAACAGAACAGTAGACTAACTTCTTACTATCCTCAAGACTCTCTAAAAATATGCTTTCACAGGAATAAAAATCACCTAAGCATTCAGTAAAATGAAAATTATCTTCCTCTTTTACTAATTCAACTAACTTACTTAAAACTATCCACGAAGACTTTAAGGAGGCAAAATTTTGTTCAAAAACTTCACTTGCTAACTTTGGAGTCTTTTCAGATTCGTATAATTCTCTTATTTGCTCTATTTTCATCTTGTTTTGCTAAATTAATATAAATATACTAGTCGTGATTTAGTTTTACGTTTTAAATCTCGACTAGTATATAGCCGAGCGTAGCGGGAAACAAGATATAGTTGACTTAGATTGATTTTTAATAAAATTAGGCGAAGCTTGTTAATTGAAAATTAAACTAAGTCAACTATATAACTTCTACGCTTTAATTATTTACAATTAATATTAACATTAATAATCTTACACTTTGATCCATTCTGAGAACCAAAAACTATACTTTTATTTTTCTCAAACCACATCTTAGTACTGATCAAGTTTGTTTGTGAGTTTTCCTGAGAATCACTCTCAGAATGCTCTACCCACTCTAGCATTGCTTGAACTTTATTTGAAGTGAGATTAGTCGGCATAAAAATAACGCTATATTTATCATCATAGAATTTAAAATCTATTTTCTTTCCTGCTTCTATCTTGCTTTTTTCTTTATTCAAAAGCTTAAAAGAATTAAAGGGTAGATGCTTTAATTGATTAAAAATCTCTTCACTAAATGAATCTTGTTGGGTGGTTTCCTTACTCCCTTTAATAAAAGATACTTCTAAATCACAAATTGAATTAGAGGCAGTCCCAACTGAAGTTTGCGCAAAAGCAAATTGCGTAAAAAATAAAATTAAAGGAAATAAAACTAATCTGATACCCATATTACCGGCACTGTAGATTTTACTAATTTATAATTCTTATCCGACTCCATCCAGTCGATATCTAAACCATTAGACCTTAAAGCAACAGATTTTTTATCGTTAAAGCCAATAAGTTGTTCCGTATCAAATTCAGTTCCTAAATCGATAGGTAGGCGATGAAAAACATTTTTATTCTGTTTATCAAAAACTGCTATTTGGTGAACTCTACTTCGCTTTTTATTTTGTTTAAAGTCCTGACGAACATACTTCAAGCTAGACTCAAGTAAATTAGACTTTCTTAATTTAGACTGCGCTAATTCAGACTCCACCACTTTAGATCCAGTTAAGCTTTTAGTTAAGTTTTTAAATAAATTTATTTCAGACTGTCCATGCAAGTTTGCACCTAAAACAAAAGCACAAAGAGAACACATTGCAGCAAATGCATAGCCCTTAACTGGTATGTAATACCAAGGCTTTTGTTTTACCACTGGCTTTTTAATCTCTGCTTCTATTTTATCCCAAATCATTTCAGAACGTTCTTTAGAGATATTAGTCTCTAATTTTTTTTGAAAATGACCTCGTAATTCTGAGCGCAACTTTAGAAGTTGAGAATATTCTTCTTGATTACTCTCTAAAAGACCTTTCCTATGCTCATCAGGAAGCTCTCCATCTAGATACAAGTTTAATAATTTAGAATCTTTATCGCTCATTTTTTTCTACTACTCAGTATGCCTCTCTGATTATAACAAGTCCTTTAAGTTTTCTTGTAAATATTTTCTAGCGCTATGAAGCCTGCTCATAACTGTTCCTTTTGAACATCCAAGAACTTCACTAATTTGCTTATAGGAAAACCCATCTACTTCTCTAAGCATAACTGCTGCTCTATGCTCAGGAGATAAGTCCTCTAATGCCTTGCTAATTCTATCTCCAATATTTTTATTTTTATAAGCAGTCTCAGGGTCGTTAATATTACCAATGTATTTATTTGGATTTTGCCCACTAGCTCTAGATAAAACATCTAAAGTTGATGGAGTATCTGTGCCTGATTCTCTTTTTTTATAAGCTTTCCTTGAAAGGTCTATGCATAAATTAAAAACAATTCTGTATATCCAAGTATAAAAACTAGAGTTACCTTTAAAAGATCCTATATTTCTATGTGCCTTAATAAACGCATTTTGCACTATATCTTCTGCATCTTCAGGATTATTTGAAACCCCAATTGCTACTGAAATTAATCTTTTATGGTAGCGTTCATAAAGCTGTTTAAAAGCATCTAGATCCCCTGATTTAAACTTAGCTACTAACTGCTTGTCTGAATCAATATCAACTATATTATCTGCCGTATTACTACTTACGCTAGAATGTTGTTTTTTATTACCCAACACTAATGTGCCCATTATTCTCCTCCCCAACGCTGACTAACTCTTGCTTCTACTTTAAGTGGAACGCTTAACTTAACTGCGTTTTCCATCTCCCTAACTACAAGTGCAAAAACAGGCTCAGCAAGCTTTTTGGAGGTTTCTATAATAAGTTCATCATGAACTTGAAGAACCATTCTTGCATTTTGCGAGTATTTAGCCAAACTTTGATTTAAGTTTATCATTGCCTTTTTAATAATTTCAGCAGCAGTTCCTTGTATCGGAGCATTAAGTAAAGAACGCTCAGAGTAGCCATAGTCTCTACCCGAACTATCTATATCTTGCTTATATCTTCTTCTTCCAAACAAGGTTTCTACGTAGCCTAAAATATCCATATCGCTTCTTAGACGATCGAAATAATCTAAAACACTAGGGTATCTTGCAAAATATTTATCTATGTATTCCTGGGCTTGATCTCTACTAATTTCAAGCTCTCTAGCAAGCCTAAATGCCCCCATTCCATAGATAATTCCAAAATTAATGGTTTTAGCAATTCTCCTTAATTCTTTCTTATCAGCAAATAAATCTGCCCCAAAAAGCTCTTGAGCTGTTTTACTATGAATATCTTCGCCAGTAACAAAAGCCCTCGTTAATGCCTCGTCTTCACTTAAATGAGCAAGTATTCTTAACTCAATTTGAGAATAATCAGCGATGATAAAAGTAGAGTCTTCTTTTGCACAAAAAGCATTTCTAATCCTTCTTCCATTTTTACTTTTTATCGGAATATTTTGTAAATTAGGATTACTAGAACTTAATCTTCCAGTTGCAGTAATAGCTTGATTAAAACTAGCATGTAGTCTTTTAGTTTCCTCGCTCACTAGCGGTGGAAGAGCATCTACATAAGTTGACTTAAGTTTATAATAAGCTCTGTAGCTAAGAATTAGATCTACAATCTCATGCTGACCTTTAAGTTTTTCTAGAGTTACTGAATTAGTAGAATAAGCAGTTTTATTTTTCTTAATACCTTTTGTAGAAATACCAAGCTTATCAAATAAAACTTCACTTAACTGTTTAGGTGAATTAATATTAAATTCTTCTCCTACAACAGCATAAATTCTTTTAGTTAAATCTTCTAGCTCAGTTCCAAATTCTTTACTTAAGCCATCTAAATAATCAGTATCAATTTTTATTCCTGCTGTTTCTATATCAGCAAGCACTGGGACTAAAGGCATCTCTATTTCAGTAAATAAAGATAAAGCTGTGCTAAATTCTTCTTTATCAAGTTCTTTTTTAAGAGCATTTCTAACTTTCAATGTGGCATCTGCATCATGGCAGGCATATTTTGAGAGCCTGCTAAATGGTAGCTCCAATAAAGAAGAAGCTTTAGATTCTGCATTTTTAACCAACTCATCATAAGTAAGCATCGACTCCCCTAGATGCTTATAGGCAAGTGATTTTAGACCATAATCTCTTTTATCAGGGCTTAGAACATGCGCTGCTAACATCGTATCGAAATCTACACCCTCAACTTCAATCCCTTTAGCTTCAAGCACTTCGATATCGAACTTAATATTTGCACCAAATTTTTTAATTTCTTTATCTGCAAAAATCTTCGAGAAAACTTTCTTAAAATCTTCTAGATCAACTAAACTCGCACTAGGATCGAATGAAGAAAAGCCAACAAAATAAGCTTTGTCTTCTTCTAAACTAAAAGAAACACCGATTAAATGACAACTAAGAGGATCCAAAGAGCTAGTTTCTGTATCAAAAGCAAAACTACCTTTAGCTTTAATTTGCTTAGCTAAATCTTTTAAATCTTTTTTTTCTAAAACTTTATACTCTTTATCTTTTAATTCTTTTTTAGAATTCTTAAAAACAGAATTAACTTTTGATAAAATAGAATTAAATTCTAATTCATTAAAAAGTATTTCAAGCTCATCATGAATAGGGCCTTCCCAAGTTAACTCATTATAGTCTTTTACTTTATTAAAAGGTTTAACCTTATAATCTAAATCAATTAAACTTTGAGACAAACGCATTTGCTCAATTGAGCCTTCTATTTTAGCCTGAACTCCTTTTGCACCTCTTAATTTTTCAATGTCTTTAATTTTATCAACATTTTTGATCATCTTATCGATGTCACCAAATTCCTGAATTAACCTCTGAGCAGTTTTAGGCCCTACTCCCCTAACCCCTGGAATATTATCTGAAGTGTCTCCAATTAAAGAAAGATAATCTCTAATCTGTTCTGGCTTTACACCAAACTTATCTATTACTGCTTGGTCATTATAGTTAATATCTCTCATTGCATCCCAAACAACTACATTATCATTAACTAACTGAGTTAAATCTTTATCTCCGCTAACAATTACTACTTTGTTATCTTCACTAGCCAAATTAACTGTAAGCGTTGCAATAATATCATCTGCTTCAAAACCTTCTTTTTCATAACAAACAAGCCCTAGTGCTTTTGCTATCTTTCTAAAGTATGGCATTTGAGGAACAAGGTCTTCTGGGCACTCATCGCGATTGGCTTTATACTCAGAGTAAATCTCATGTCTAAAAGTTGGCTTTCCTGTATCAAAAGCTACAGCAATTGATGAAGCTTGCTTATCTTTAATCAGCTTCATTATCATTCTAGAAAAACCTAGAAGAGCATTTGTTGGTAATCCCTGAGAGTTGCTCAAAGGAGCAACAGCGTAATAAGCTCTAAAAATATAGCCAGAGCCATCTACTAAGTAAGTTGTATTCATTAGGTAGTATTAAAAAATTACTTAAGTAATTGCAATTTTATGACTAAAGATTACCGAGTATTTCTGACGCTAAGAAGGGCTCTTCGCTGGGTTATTTATTTTATCCACTAAATAAGGTGTTAAGTCATTTAAAAACTTAGTTAAAATTTTATCAGACTTTTCATTCTCTATTTTATTACCACTACTAGATCTAATTTGAGTATAAGCCTCTACAATTCCTCCATCCGAACGACTTCCGGACATTGTCTGTAAACTTATATTTAGTAAAGCTTTCCACTCTTGTGCATAAAACTTTTTACCTGCAAAAAAGTAGTAATGAAATAAATATTTTTTATCTTTTAAGTCTGCATAAACTTTCTTAAATGGGATTTTTAAATTTCCCAAACTCATATTCGTTAGCTCTCTTTTACCCAATTGCCAACCATTTGATGGCAAGCATAAAACAGGAGAATGCTTTGCAGCTTGATGCTCACCATTTTGTTTTTTCCAATAGCCTATATATAAATAAACTATATCCCCGTTCTCATTTTGATAAACTCTTTTAGCGTATTTATCTAATTGTAATATAAGTTTTGACTTATCATCTAAACCTGCTGAATCTTGTCCTTTCCAACCTGCAAACTCATACGGTAATTCTTCTAAAGCTATTTCCGTATCAGCAACTTTAAGAAAATCACCAGATAATGCTCCTACCAAGAGCAAAGCTATGCCTAATAATAAAGCAGCAATCTTAGTTCCTAATGAATTTTGATACAGTTCAAACATCAGCACTCATTTTGTTTAATCTTTCTAAGAAATATCCAAAACTATAAATCAGCGGTAAACCTACTATAAATACAATCAACCCAGAGAACGTATGAAAGAATCCTGTTGCAGAATCTGGGTCATAAAAATGCGCTAAAACTCCAGTAGTAGCTACTCTAAAAACATTTAGGACTACTGCAACTAACAATGAAAAAACAATCATCAAGACTTGTTGTAAACGACTTATTTTTAAAAAATAATTAATAATTATAGCTAATGTAAGCATAGCCATAGCAGACCTCATCCCACTACACGCCTCTTCTACTAAAAGCTTCATTCCAGGAATTTCTATTATATTTCCAGTAATATATGTTGGGACCCCTAAAGCAACCAGAACTACGGCACTTACTTTTGCAGCTAAAACCTGCAGTGGCCAAAAAATCCTCAACACCATTGAATCTGGCAAAGGCTTTGCCATTAACAACAACATCACCGGTGAAAGAGATACAAGCGTAAAAGTTTTTCCAAAAGTAAGATATATTACACTTAACACAACAGGGAAAAATGATATCCAACTAGTGTAATTAATTCCCGTTGCTTGGCCAGTAAGAAATACAATTAATCCGCCTATTAAAAAGATTAGTGGTAAAATAATTTTACCATTATCTTTTTTTGACTCGAGTAACTTTTCTTTAATATAATCTTTTTGATCCCAAATCATGTAAAGAGAAACAATTGGGAGAAGTAAACCATGAGAATAGTCGTCATCTGTATAACAAATTCGCGCTATTTCCTTTAGAGTTGAATAAAAAAGATAGCCGATCGCTAAAAATGAAAATAAGGCTAGAAGCTTATCAATTGTATAAGATTTTCTCATATATCTTAAATTATATAACCTATTTTTTTATCCATTTTATCATTCATACTATCTATCATTTTCTTAGTTATACCACCAGCTTGAGTATACCCATATTCAAAACAAAGAAAGGTTTGCATTTTACTTTTCTTTTTAGATGAGAAACATGGAAAATTATTTAAGACTCTAGAATCCTCTCCCAATTCTAATAATGAACAAGTACGCGAAGTAACTATACTCAAATACATTACATAACTAGTTACAGCCAATCCTTGAAGCACTTATAACTAGATCATCTAAATACCTTATAGAAGATTGATTAGGATGAATTTGAGGATTTTTTGCTCTCGCTCCATTCGAATACCAACCTCCAAACATTACAAAATCTAATTTATGATT
>CAYOZL010000067.1:0-11192 GCA_964408435.1 uncultured Bdellovibrionales bacterium
TCTTGTTCAAACTTTTCTTTGCTAAGTGCGTAGTTCTCTTTTGCTTTAGTAAGAATTGGAATTGGAAGAAAACTTCCAAAGCTATCTAGTAATTCTTCATAAGCAGTATAGTCTGGAATAAAGTGACCAATGTTGTTTTTACCTAAGGTGGAAACTATTCTTGTAAGAGCAAGTCTTCCACCAGCGCAAATTGCAACATTCTCAAAAGTATATTTGGAAGCTTTATCAGCTCTGTATCTAGCATTATAAAGATCCGCTACTGCAACTCTTAGTTCTTTTAATCCTGCAACAGGAGCATATTCATGATCATCAGTGTTAAAACAAATATTTGTGATGCGATCAGGCGCACCTTCTAATTGCCCTGTTTCAGGAGCTCCTTGGCCTAGATTAGCCCAAGCCTCTCTATTTTCTTTAAACCCAAGCTTTGCAGCTTCAGTCATTACGTAAATAACACCAGTTTTTGGTACTTTTCTAAATCCGGGTAAATTGTTATTAGTTTCTTTCATTTTTGTATCAATATAGTTTCTACTGCATAAACGTCAAGAAAAGTTATGAGAATAGTATTAGTTCTATTATTATTGGCGAGCTCTTGCACCTTCATTGCTGATGTTTTTACAGGTAGTGATAAAAATCTTGATTCTAGTGAGCTCTATTTCAATCAAGAATCAAGTGCCGAGCTTCACAGTAAAAACATTGGCTACAAAATAGGTAGCGATTCTAAGTTGAAAGAGAATATAAATTCTTCTTTTTTTGACGTCTATAAACTTGGCATTAAAGATGTGAGTTCTTTTGAAGTTTCTAGTGATTCTAATAGCTTTTTCTTCTCAGATAAAAACTCTAATCTTTACTGGTATAAAAAAGTCGATAACAAATTTCTTAAAAGAACTTTATTAAAAGGCAGTAGTCCTATTACTGCTCTTGCCTTGTCTCCAGATGAAAGCAAATTAGTAGTTTCTCAGTTTTCATCCGCTTCTATTTTTGACTTACAAAAAATGAAAATAGCAGCTAAACAAAAAAAAATTAAAGGAAGAATTAAAACAGTATCTTGGGATAAAACAGGTGAGCAGGTTGCATTTGGTCTTGTTAGTGGGGGAGTTTATGTTTGGAGGTTTGATAAGAAAGTAAAAGAGCCTCTTGAAGTTTATGAATCTGAATCTACATCTGCAATTGTTGGCGTAGCTTTTTTACCTTCTTCTGAGGGAATGTTTACAGCTAGTAGAAAAGGAGAGATTAAAGTTTGGAGACTAAAAAAAGCAGATCAGGAATTAGGGTATTACGATCCTAATGCTTTAATCGATCAAGATAAGAAAGCTCAGTATAGTAAAGAGGTAGCAACTTTAGATGCTCAGTTAGAAAACATTTGGTTAGATCAAAGCAATTTATATGTCTCTAGCTCTGAAGGGGAAGTTTACGCTTGGAAGTTAAGAGGTTTAAAGTCACTAGGAAAGATTAAAGCAGACTTACGAGGAGTGTTATCTTCGGGAAGCATTAACCAGGAAATCTTTTTTACAACTGGCAGAGAACAAAATCTAAAGTTTTGGTGTGTAGAGTCTTTCACTCAAGAAAATGAAGGAATAGGGCTTTTAAGCTCATTGAAAAAGGATAGCCCTGCATTATATCGCTCAGGAATATTTGAATCTACTTTGAATTTCGCCAAAATAGCATCAGGACAGTTGTGGGCGTATGAAAAAACGGGTAACTTAATAAGTCTTGATTTTAGTAGATTAAATTTTCTTAATAAATGCAATGCGCAAAGTAAATAACAACCCATCATTTCCTGAAATAGAAAAAGAGTTAATAGAGTTTTGGCAAGAAAACGATATTTTTCAAAAGTCTTTAGCTGAGACAAAAAAAGGAAAAGAATACATTTTTTACGATGGCCCTCCTTTTGCTACTGGCTTGCCTCATTATGGTCATTTACTAGCTGGAACAATTAAAGATGTAATCGGCAGATATTTTACCATGAAAGGTTATCATGTTGATCGTAGGTTTGGTTGGGATTGTCATGGGGTTCCTGTAGAGTTTGAAATTCAAAAGAAATTGGACTTGCACGGTGCTAAAGCAATTAGAGAATTTGGGATTGGTAATTTTAATGAAGAATGTAGAAGTATTGTTCTTCGCTATACTAAAGAGTGGGAAAAGTTTGTAAAGCGCTCAGGACGTTGGGTTGATTTTGATAGACAGTATCGCACGATGGATCTTGATTATATGGAGTCTATCTGGTGGGTTTTAAAAACTCTATGGGATAAAGGCTTAGTTTATGAAGGCTTTAAGTGTGTTCCTTATTCCACAGGAATTAGTACGCCACTTAGTAACTTTGAAGCGAATTTAAATTATAAAACCGTTCAAGACCCTGCCGTTACTATTCGTGCAAAAGTTTTAAATAAAGAAAGTTCTGGGCTTAAAGATTTAAATGGCGATGTTTATTTATACATATGGACGACTACTCCTTGGACGCTCCCTAGTAATATGGCTATTGCAGTTGGAAGTGAAGTAGATTACGTAGTAGTAAAAACTGAGAATGATGCAGGAAAGACTGAGCTAGCAGTAATAGCTAAAAATAGACTTGAAGCGTATTTTCCAGAAGATGTTGAGATTGTTATAGAGTTTAAGGGGTCTAAGCTCTTAGGTCTTGAGTACCAACAGTTCTTTCCATATTTTGAAGAAGAAAGAGCGAATAACGCTTTTAGAGTTTACTCAGGCGATAACTTTGTTACAGATGAAAGTGGTACAGGTTTAGTCCACATGGCGTCTTTTGGTGAGGATGATTTAACAGTATTTCAAGCTAATAAGATTACAGTGGTAGATCCTGTAGATGAAGACGGGAAATTCGAAGCAGTTGTTTCTGATTTTAAGGGCCTACATGTTAAAGAAGCTGACTCAAAAATTATTGCCAATTTAAAACAAAGAGAAATTTTAGTAGAGCATAAAACGCTCGAGCACAGTTATCCGTTTTGTTGGAGAACAGATACTCCTTTAATTTATAAGTCTATATCTTCTTGGTTTGTAAATGTTGAAAAATTTAAAGATACTTTAATTAAGTCTAATTCAGAAATTAATTGGGTGCCTGGTCATATTAAGGAAGGAAGATTTGGTAAGTGGTTAGAAAACGCAAGAGATTGGGCTATTTCTAGAAATAGATTTTGGGGCACGCCTATTCCAGTTTGGAAATGTGATAGCTGTGAACATCAAATTTGTTTAGGTTCAGTAAAGGAATTAGAGGATAGAACTTCTACTAAAATTACAGATCTTCATAATCATCATATCGATAAGTTAGAAGTCACTTGTGATAAATGCAGCGGTAAAATGGAAAGAATCCCACAAGTTCTTGATTGCTGGTTTGAAAGTGGTGCAATGCCATACGCCCAAGCACATTATCCTTTTGAGAATAAAGAAGAGTTTGAAAATAACTTCCCTGCAGATTTTATCGCAGAAGGGCTAGATCAAACCAGAGGTTGGTTTTACACACTGCTAGTTCTTTCATCTGCCCTATTTGAAAAGAATGCTTTTAAAAATGTTATTGTAAACGGAATAATCTTAGCAGAAGACGGAAGAAAAATGTCAAAGTCTTTAAAGAACTATCCACCTGTAGATGAGGTTATGGATAAGCACGGGGCTGATGCATTAAGGTTGTATTTACTTTCTTCGCCTGCAACAAAAGCTGAAGAACTAAAATTTAGTGAAGATGGGGTAAAACAGGTATTAAGACAAACAATTTTACCACTTTGGAACTCTTATAACTTTCTTGTAACCTATGCTTTAGTCGATAACTGGACTCCTGCAGTTAGCGCAGGAGATAGCAAAGCATCTGAGAACCTTTTAGATAGATGGATTTTATCAAAAGTAAGTTCTCTTACTAAAGGAGTTGATAAGTCACTTAGCTCTTATCATCTATACACTGCCTCTCAACCAATTCTAGAATTCGTTGACCAGCTTACTAATTGGTACATCAGACTAAATCGTAAAAGGTTCTGGTCTGGTAATTCAGATTTAGAAAAAGCAGATAAGATAAAAGCTTACACTACATTACATAAAGCCTTATTAAGCTTCACAAGAGTGCTAGCTCCAATTTGTCCTTTTGTAAGTGAGCAGATATTTCAAAATTTAAAACTAGGCTCTAAATTAGAAGCTTTTGAAAGCGTGCATTTAGCGCCTTTTCCAACAGCAGAATCAGAAATAGATTTAGAATTAGAGCAAGCTTTCTCGCTTTTTGAAGATGTAATTGTTTTAGGTAGAACAATTAGAAATCAAGAAAGCGTTAAGCTAAGACAACCAATTTCTAAACTAACTATAGTTCACGCAAGTCAGAAACAATTAGATGGTCTTAAGCAATTAGAGACTTATTTAAAAGATGAGCTTAATGTAAAAAATGTTATTTACACTACTGAAGAAGAAGAGTTTGTAACTCTTAATGCAAAGCTAAATACTGTAAAGCATGGTAGAACTCTTGGGCCAAAGTTAGGTAAGGATGGAATGAGAGAGTTGCATCAATCTATTAAACAACTTTCAACTGAAGATATCAGAGCAATTGAACAAGGGCGCTCAACTTTGAATTATAAAGATTTAAAGCTTGGAAGTGATGATATTCTAATAGACAGAGCACCTAAAAAAGGCTTAGAAGCATGTTCTTCTTCTGGGCAAGTTACTGTTAGCTTAGACCTTGAGCTAACTGATGAGCTTAAGCGTGAAGGTATCTCTAGAGAGTTTATTAATCGAGTTCAGAAGTTAAGAAAAGATTATAACTTTAGTGTTGCAGATAGAGTGCTTATAAAATTTATGACTGCTTGCCCAATAATTGCTAAAGCAGTTAATGAACATAGTTCAAATATTATGACTGAGACACTTGCTGCAGAATTGTTGCATGCAAAAGAGGAAAAAGATTTAGCAGTAGTAGGAAGCTCAACTCACTTGCCTTCTTTTCAAGAAATTGAAGATAAGACGGTTATTATCTCTATGAGTAGATTGCAAGGCTAATTAACTCGATGATTAAAATATTACTTTTTATTATTATTCTTGTTCTAGATCAGTATACCAAGCACTTAGCACATACACGCTTACAGGAAGGTCTGCCAGTTGAAGTAGTTCCTGATTTTTTTAATTTCACTTTAGTTTACAATCCTGGTGCTGCTTTTGGAATGTTCTCTGGAATTCCAGATCCTTATCGAAGAATTGTTCTTTTATCTGTATCTGTAATTGCTCTAGCAGTTGTTTTTAAATTGCTTTTAAAAGACACTAAAGAAGACGTTTTTTCTCAGTATGTTTTAATAGCTATTTTGTCTGGTGCTATAGGCAATATAATAGATAGATTTAGATACGATAGAGTGGTTGATTTCCTAGATGTCTACTGGAAGCAGTATCATTGGCCGGCTTTTAATATTGCGGATTCTGCAATATCTGTAGGTGTTTGCTTATTGTTATTGAAAATGGCTACAGAAAAAAAGAGTAAAATCGAAGATTTAGATTAATTTTTGGTAACACTTCTCTCTTTTTGCTCATAACATATAAGTAATGTTTAATTTAAGGTTTATTCTAGTTTTCTCTATTCTTATTGCACTTAGTTCGTGCTCTAAATCAGCATATAAAGGCGCTTTAATTGGCGGAACAGTAGGAGCTGGGGCAGGAGCGATTCTTGACTCTCAGGCTGGTACTTCTGGTATTGCTACAGCAGTTGGAGCTGGAGCTGGGGCTTTAGTAGGCGGAGTAATTGGTAGCTCTTTAGAAAAGCAAGAAGATGAGCAAGACCAGCTTGCTGAGCAACAAAGATCTCAGAAAACAGAATTAAGCAGACAAGAAAGAGAAATAGAAGATTTAAGAAGACAGCAAAGATACGATGATTTGTATCGTAGATATCAAGTAAACTAAGAAAAGCCTCCTATACTTCCAGTCCCTAAGTCCCTTGAGCGACGACCCCTATACCACCAGTTGAGTCAGTTCCTTGTCTCCTCGAAATTTCTTTTGAAAGTAGAATATAAAAACTAACTCTTCTTTGGACTTCCAAGCAGGGAAAAATTGCAAGTAGAGAAGCAGGAATTGAAGTAACTACCGAAACAACAATAGCAGCGGAGAAACTTGAGTTTAGTAATAAGCTAATAAATGTAGAGCTTGAAAATAAAACTGCTAGAACTACAAAACAAAAATAGTATCTTTGATGAGCTTTTAAATTTGGAATGTTTAAAGATTTATTATCTTCATTGCCTAAGATGTTACTTTCTTCTTTTTCTAACTCGTTTATATTTAAAGCGCTTAAATCCTCGCAGTAGTTTATTAGTGTTTCGGTCTGAACACTTAGTAGGGATGATTTTACAAAATCATTTAAAGGGTAGAAGAACTTCTTGTTTAGTTCTTTCCCGTCTTTGTTTGGTGCAAGCCAAGGAACTCCAACTCTAAGAGTCGAGGCTTCGCAAATACTGAGCATTTCACCAATGGTTCTGTATTGTTCCGGTATACTGTTTTTTAGATTATTTCTTAAGCGTTTAGCTTTGTTTAATTCTTGTTTGAAATCATCAATTCTAATTACCTGAGCCATATATGATGTATTTTAGTGCATATTTTTTTTTGGTCAAATTGCTAAGTTCTGGTTTTCGACACCATAGTTTTAAAATGTTATTAATTCGGCTAGTTTAGAGATAATGTGAGGGAGATAGATTTAATGGAAGCAATAAAAGAAATACCAGGAGCACCTGCGCCAGTTGGAGCATATAGCCCAGCGATAAAATCTGGAAATTTAGTTTTTTGCTCTGGCCAAATTGCGCTAGATCCAGCAACTAATAAATTAGTAGAAGGTGGAGTCGAGTCAGAAGCTAAACAGGTATTGAAGAATTTATCTTCAGTTTTAAAAGCTGCAGGTACAAGTTCAGATAAGATTTTAATGACGACAATATTTTTGGCAAAGATTGAAGATGCAAAAGCTGTAAATGCAATTTATGCTGATTTTGTTAATGCTGATATGCCACCTGCTAGGCAGACTGTAGCAGTTAAAGATTTACCTCTTGGAGTTCAGGTAGAGATTTCAGTAATTGCAGAGGCCTAAATAAAAAAGAAAATCAACTTCTATTAGAGAAATTTAGATATGGATAATTTAGATATAGATAGTTTAGGCCTTGATGAATTAAGGAAAGAGTTAGATGTTGTTGATGATAATATCCTTGAGCTTTTAAAAAAACGTGCAAATTTAGTTCTAGGTGTAAAAAGAGCTAAGAATGAGAACAATATTAATGTCTACTCTCCTGCTAGAGAAAAACAGATAATTAAAAGAATCTTATCTAAAGCTAAGGATGGAAATTTCCCTTTGTCTTCTTTAGAGTCAATATTTATAAATATTATTTCTGCTAGTCGGTCTTTAATTGGGGATTTACAAGTAGGGTATATAGACCAAGAAAGTTTAACCGCTGGTATAAAGCAGTTTGGAGAAACGGTAAATTACATTCCGCAAAATACCTTAGAAGATGCTTTTTATAATGTTGAAAATGCTACAACTCACTATGCAGTTTTGCCTGCTCGCTATGAAACTTATCAGAGATTAGCAAGCTCTAATTTAAGTATTATCGCTCAAAGAGATAATATTCATGTAGTACTTGGGCGCTTACCAAGTGCGCCAACTGGAAGCGATAAAACAAGCGCTGGGTTTGTGCTAGAAGATAGGCCGGGTATTTTAAAAGAAGTAATGCAACCATTGTCTGATAGTGGCTTAAGCTTATTAAAAATCGAATCAAGACCAGTTAATAAAGAAAACACGCAATTCTTTTTCTATATAGAAGTAAATGGGCATATTAATGATATTGGTAGCGATTTAGAAAAGGCTCTAGCGGTAGCAAAGTCGTATAGAATTTTAGGCTCTTATGGAAAGTCTCAATAGTGAATTGGCTATGACTAAACCAGAAGGGATTAAGCTAGAAGGGGAAGTGCAGATTCCCAACGATAAATCGATTACTCATAGAGCGATATTGTTTACTTCAATTGCTAATGGGCAATCTCGAGTTAAGTTTCATTCAATCGGCCGAGATAACTTGGCAAGTCTTAGAGTTATGAGACAATTAGGTGCTGATATTAGTGGTAGCCTAAGCTCTAAAGTTTACGAGTTAGCTAAATCAGAGAGCGTTGTTCAGTCTATGGCCCAGTGGTCAAAAGATTATTCTGAAATTGTAGTTTCTGGAAAAGGACTGCATTCTCTTAGCGCTGCAGGAGAGGTGCTAGATTGTGGTAATTCTGGAACAACTTCAAGGCTAATGTGTGGAATACTAGCTGGGCAAAAATTTAAAGCTACAATCACTGGAGATGAAAGTTTAAAATCAAGACCTTTTAAAAGAATCACAGATCCGCTTTCTGAAATGGGTGCAGTTTTTAGTTCTCAAAATTTACCTATTACAGTATCAGGAGCGTCTTTAAAACCAATTGAATACCTGTCACCTAAAGCAAGTGCTCAAGTAAAGTCGGCAATCTTTCTAGCTGGTCTTTATGCCCAAGCGCCTACTACGGTAATTGAATCTTCTCTAAGTAGAAATCATACTGAACTAATGCTCGATAGTATGGGGGCAGAAGTTAAATCCTTTCAACAGTTAGATTCAAGTTGGAAAATTACTTCTAATCTAAATGGAGAATTATCTCCAATTAAAATTGAGATACCAGGAGATTTTTCAGCAGCAGCTTTTTTTATTGTAGCAGCTAGTATTATTCCAGGTTCTAAAATCTTAATTAAAAATGTTGGCTTTAATACTAGTAGAATTGGTTTGTTCGAAATTCTAAAAAAGATGGGAGCAAATATAAATCCTGTTGAGCAAAGAAAAGTTGGCGGTGAAGATGTAGTAGATTTAGTCGTTAGTCATGCTGAGCTAAAAGGAATCAAGATAGATGCTAAAGATGTAGTTAAAGCGATTGATGAAATTCCAATCCTTGCTGTAGCAGCAGCTTTTGCCAATGGTGTTACTGAAGTATCTGGTGCATCAGAGTTAAGAGTAAAAGAAAGCGATAGAATTAAAATGATAGTTGAGCTTTTACTTACTTATGGAGTGAATGTAGAGGAAAAAGAAGATGGTTTTATTATTAAGGGTGGCTGTTTTACTCCTGATGTAGATACTTCTAAGCAATTAACTGCTTGGAAGGAGTGCGATGACCATAGAATTTTTATGAGTCATACAGTTTTAAACTTAGCTTTTAATTCTAAAATTCAACTTTTAGAAAAAGAGGTAGTAGAAACGTCTTTTCCTGGCTTTTTAGAGCAATTTCAAGGACTTATTAAGGAAGCTTAGGGGTGGTAATCTGTATAGATGGACCTGCAGCATCTGGGAAGTCGACAGTTGCATCTAAACTTGCTAAGAACCTTCAAATTATTCATCTTAATTCAGGTGCTTTATTTAGAGCAGTTGCTTTTAAGTCTTCTGTAGATAAGAATACAGAGATAGAGAGTAATTTTGCAGCTTTAGCTTCTGAACTTAATTTTAGTTTTAATTTAAATTCAGATTATTCAACTACTTTTTTAGTTAATGATGAGGATATTTCCTCACATTTATTAACTTCTGAAATAGCAGAAATAGCTAGCAGAGTTGCAGTTGAGCCAAAGCTAAGAGAAATTTTAGTGATGGTACAGCGCAAACAAGCAGAGCTTCATGGAAACAATTTAGTTGTTGAAGGAAGAGATGCTGGGACAGTTGTTTTTCCTAATGCTGTAAACAAGTTTTACTTGCAAGCTTCATTAGAAAAAAGAGCAAAGAGAAGATTTGCTGATTTATCAAACAAATCATCTCTTGATTTTGAGCAGTTTAAACAAAGTTTAGACCGCAGAGATGTCAGAGACCAAGGTCGTAAAGTAGCTCCTAGTAAGCCAGCTACTGATGCAATTTTGGTTAATACTGATGAGAAAAGTATTGAAGAGGTTTTTGAATTTATTAAGTTAAATTTGAAGTAATAATTTAATTAATAAGGTTGAAATGAATATTATTATAAACGTAGTAAAGCAGGTAGCTAAATTAAGTATTGCCTTACTCTTAACAAGAAGAATGAATGACAAGCCAAGAACAGTCCACAAGTGACATAGAATTTGAAAAATTATTAAACGAAGTATTTGATGCAGCTAGACCTGGCGAGCTAGTTAAAGGAACAGTTATAGATGTAAGTCGCGACTACGTAGTAGTTGATATTGGCTTTAAATCTGAAGGACATATTCCTGCAAACCAATTTTTAGATGACACAGGAGCTCCAACAGTTAAAGTAGGAGACGAAGTTGAAGTTTTAATGCTCTCACCTGAGAGTGAAACTGGGGAAATCGTTCTATCAAAAGATAGAGCAGAGCAGTTAAAAACTTGGAACATGTTAGAAAAAGCTTTCGATGCCAATGAAATGATAGTTGGTAAAGTAGTGCAAAAAGTTAAAGGTGGCCTGCAAGTAGATGTAGGAGTGCCGGCTTTCTTACCTGGTTCACAAGTTGATATCAGACCTCAAAGAAACTTAGACCGTTATGTAGGTCAAGATTACGAATTTAAAATCCTAAAATACAATAGAGAAAGAGGAAATATAGTTCTATCTAGAAGAAGCGTATTAGAGACAGAAAGAAAAGCGCTTAAGAGAGATACTATCGACCAGTTATCTGAAGGTGTTGTATTAGAAGGTATAGTTAAGAACGTTACTGATTACGGTGCGTTTATCGATTTAGGTGGAATTGACGGATTACTTCACATTACAGATATGTCTTGGGGAAGAGTTAACCATCCAAACGAAATTCTAGGTGTAGGCCAAACTATTCCAGTTGTTGTACTTAAGTATGACAGAGAAAAGGAAAGAGTTAGTTTAGGCATGAAGCAACTTCATGATAACCCATGGCAAAAAGTTGAAGATACATACACTGTTGGCACTAACATTAAAGGTGAAGTAGTTAGCTTAGCTGATTATGGAGCGTTTATTAAGTTAGGTGATGGAATTGAAGGTTTAATTCACGTTTCTGAAATGAGTTGGACAAAGAAAATACATCATCCATCAAAAATACTAAGTGTTGGTGATGAGGTAGAAGCTATTATACTTGAGGTTAGTTCTGAGAATCAAAGAATCAGCCTAGGTCTTAAGCAGTTAACTACTAATCCTTGGGAAGAACTTGTTAAGGAATACCCTGTTGGAACTAAGATTAATGGAACAGTTAGGTCGATTACTGACTTTGGGCTATTTATTAATATTAAAGAAGATATTGATGGCCTAGTTCACGTTTC
>CAYOZL010000068.1:0-11017 GCA_964408435.1 uncultured Bdellovibrionales bacterium
CAAATGCTCCTCTATAAGTAGTTAAATCTGTTCTGCCGTCGCCATCAAAGTCTTGGAGAACTCTAGCTTGAACTCTATTATCAACAGTATTGCCAACTATAAGATCTACATCAGAATATCTTCTACTAGTGTTTACACCATCACTAACTACCATATAGAGGTAATACTTTCCTGATGCTAAACCCTCAGTATTCCAAATATAACTGTTTTCTCCAGCAGATAGATTATCCACAGTCCCAATATAACTTCCATCAAAACCCGAATTATTAATATCGTAATAAAAATCGACGCTAAAAGAATTACTATCAGAATCACTTAGTTCAAATTCTATTTGATATTCATTATTTACTGTCTGATTTTCAGCAGTTAATTTCACAAAATCAATAGCAAAATTTGTATTAACATCGAACTCTCCAGGCTCTAGTCTTACATTTGATATTGTTCCATAATCTTGAAAAAGCGTGCCTGTCTCAAGTATATTATCTTTCCATAGATCTACAGTATATGTGTGCCAGCCAGGATAAGTTACATGGCCCTTAATGTAACCTGCTGTAAATGCGCTAAGCTCTCTAGAATCATTAAAGTAAGTAAAAGGTCTACTTACCCAACCTCTAAAAACTTTATCTGCTAAGTTTCCATAGTTAGAATCATCAATCCACATTCTATAAGTTAAATAACGATACTTATTTGTATCAATTGGTCTATTCTCAGGTACATTTAAATGTACTTGAACATCACTCTCTGTAAATCCAGGATAGGGTCCATCTGCATTTGCACCAAAAATACTTCCTCCATCTATTGAATTGGAATCAAATTGAAAATATGAATTTGTGAATTGCCTCCAATAATCCTGTGGCCATAAATCTGTATTTAAACTCTCAACATCACTTGTGTCATTCATATCCCAAGGATTGTTTAATTCTGTTTGTGCATAGTCATCGCCTGAGTCAATAGCAGGACTAGTTATTGCTACTTCTGGTTTAGCATTTATAGTTAATTTTCCTGAGTAAGAAGAAAGTTTTGTTTCTTCTTCAATAAAGCCAGGATCATTTCCATATCTTCTTAGATTTTGAACACTCACATAAAAATAGTAATCTCCAGGAGGAAACATAGAGGTTGGAAAGCTGTGCTCGCCTGGATTTTCACCATTTGTAAATGAAATTAAAGGGTAATCATCAACATTACCTCCATCTTCATGTACCCACAATGTTGTAACAGTATCCAAAGAGATATTATCAGCTTGCCATCTTACAGTATGCATAGGAGCTGAGTTAGGGTCTGAAACCCTCAACCAATCGATCTCAACTTCATTCTCTCCATGATTTGTTGTTGTCGGATCAAATCTTAAAGCATAAATATCATCTGAATCATACCAAATTGAATGAGCGGACATATCGATATTAAAAACCCCATATCTATCACTTGAAGGATAATAAAATCTAAATTTATGAGAATATCCATTATTTATTCGAATTGTAGGACTTTGGGGATCTGGCCAATATTGCTCTTGATTTGGGTTTGATGTTGATTTCCAGAAAAAACCATTTACAGTTGAACTTGATTTTAATTTGTAAGAAATTTGATAATATTTTTTAGGATTAATTCTATTTGTTGCTCCTAAGTTTGGAGTATTTTTATCTCCCTGTAATGGTTCTACTTCTAGCGTATTTGTAAATCCAGGAAAAAGTGGAAAAACATATCCAAACTCTCCATCAATAGAAGTTCCCTTCCAAATTCCATTCTCTACAGCTATACTATTTTCGTTATACCCCTGCTCCCAACCAATATCTGCTCTCTCATTAAAATCCCAAGCATTGCCTAAAACATCACTTGCAAATTCATCACCTTCATTAACTTCAATATCTTCAAGTGGTTCTGTTAAGTTTACAGTTTGAGCGAAAGCTGTGCTGGTAAAAAAGAAAAATAAAATGAACAAATACTTCTTAATCATAATAATTATTAACTATAGTTATTAAATAACACTGAAAAGCGCATTAAATATCTATCGGCCCTAAACTAGTCTTTCTTTATAGAATTCGTCGGTATAATGACAGTTAATTATGATTTAGTATTTTTAGGCAAAACCAATTGAAAAGGAAATTTAAAAATAGGTATTATTAACTCATTGTTTTCTTTAGATAACTTCATATTTTCCATATAAATACTGATTTGCTTTGCGTTCTCTTCCCAATTTGACTTTAAATTATAATCTTTAAATGCTGGAAAAAAATAAAAATTAAAATAGATACTGGGTAAGAAAAACAAAAAGAGTATTTTGATGCTATTTTCTTTAAACATTCTATAAAATAGAAGTAGAATTAAATATACAAAACAAATACAAGGAATAAATAAATATCTAGTTCCTGAATATAGTACTAATAAATCCTCATAGGAGAAACTTAAGCCTCTTGAATAAATAGAGATAAAAGTAGAAATAAAAATAAAATACAAGGCATAGAAAACTCTATAATTATCTCCTTTTTTCTTAAATAGAAAAATTAATATTAACAAACTAAATATTAAAAAATATCCTAAATAAAACTGAGTAATATAAAGATTATAATCTGGTTTTTGAGTAAATCTATAAATTGATGGAAAAACAATTTTTAGGGGGATAAAATTAACAAATGTTTCTATTACTTCAGATAAATCTCTTTGATTACTGACTATAGAAGTATTTTGTAACTGTAAGAAAATACCTATCAATACTCCAACTAGATTTATTAACCTCTTCCAACCTACTACAAACAAATTAAATAAGAATAATGGTAAAAGAAAAACAGACAGTGGGGTACTGATTGCAAGAAAAAAGCCTAATAGTAAAATTAAAATATTCTTATATATTTTTTGCTTATTAAATTTTGGAAAACTTAAAAATAGAACTATTAAAGGAATTTTTAATACCCAAAAAAGATTAGAGGCATTTGCTAGCCATTCAAAACTATGGATGGAGGAAGTAATTAAAATTGAAAAGGCAATTCTTAACTTATATGAATAAATTAAACTTCTTAAAAATACTATAGAGCTCACACTAAGAGCGAAAACAGCTAAGCCTAAAAGATTAACCACATATGGTGCAAAACTAATGGGTAAAAAAGACACAACAAAAGTAAAGATTAGACGTGCAGTAAAAAGATAGTAAGGCTCACCTGAAAATTCTGGAGCAAAAGGTGAAAATAAAAGAAAACTATCACTTAATATGTGCTGCTTATAAAAGTAAGAACCATCTTCATATATAAAAGTTATTTCTGAAAATTCTAAAGGGAATCTAAATAGTAGTATTAGAAAACAAACTATAGAAGTAAGTGCATATTGTTTAATCAATTTTATTATTTTTGGTTTAAACTTAAGTTTTTAATCAAAATCAATGTAACTACTCACAAAGTTAATCACAATAAACATAATAAGCCTAAGGAATTATAAACTTTAAAGTATACTAAAGTTTCTTCCGATATATACTTCATGGAAGATAACAACATATCTACGCTCAGAAAAGCATACACCACTAGAGTGCAAAAAGAGAAGATAAAGCACAAGAATGGGCAAAAACAAGTTGATATAGAAAATAGTATTAAATTTCAATATTTACTAGAAGGAATGTCTATAATAAGAAGTGCTTTTAGAGATTTACTAGAAATAGATTTCGGAAAACGTTTTTCTCTAAGTTTAGTAGAAGATGATTATCAAGGCTGGCCTAATTTGAATCTTTTAGTAAAAGATAAGCAAAACATAATAGAAGACGGCCCTAATTTTGTTGCAAGAGTTAGTGACTATAATGAAGAGTCAACAATAGAGTTTATTTTCTCTGGTGAACTAAAAACACTTAAAATTAAAAATAAATCTGTTGTATCACAAATACCTTCATATCTTAGAAAAAACTTAAGACAGTACTTAGACTCAGTAACATCTTTTGTTGTAGAAAATGAAAATAATGTTGCTCCATTACCTAGTATTGATTTAGACATAGGTAGTAGCAAGTTAGACAATAGTGCTCTTAGCGAGAGTCTAGGCAATGATGATCTAATTGATATTCAAGAAGATTTCTCAGAACTAGATACTTTGCCAATATTAGAAGAAGTAGAGATTATTTAATAAAATTTTAACTTCTTTTTTATTTTTGTAGCTACTTCTTAGCTTCACTTTCTAATTTATCTCCTAGTTTATCTTCTAGATAATCTAAAAATATTTTTTCTTTGTTTTCTTTTGTTCGATAGCTCCAAGGATTATCCCAGTTCTTCATGTATATATCTAATTTTAAAAACTCCGACTTGTTATTCAATAAATCTCCTTGATCGCTCCATGCACTCACTTTACCTTCAGAGAAGAAGATCAAAGACTCTCCGTATATCCACTGAGATTGTTTTTTACTGCTTTTAACGATTTTATCTGGCTTTCCATAAGTTTTTATAATTTGCTTCTCACTTAAATCATTAAGGATCAATTCTTCAGCTTTTGCTAAAGTTATTAAAAGTGATAAAAAAATTACTAATCGAATCATGAAAAAAGAATATCTTAAAAATAAAAATCAAAGCTTAAAAAAATTAGCAACAACTTCATTGCTAGCTTACTGCCTAACTTTTGCATTATCTATTGCTGCATCAAAATTATTTGCATGCATTAATATACTAACTTTTTTACTTCAGTCAGTAAAAAAAATAAGCTCTGAAGATTTAAAAAGTATTATACTTAGCTTATCTTTTTTTATCTTAGTTTGTATTATAAGTATTCCTTTTGGGGTTAATATAGAAAACTCCGCTATTTCTACATTAAAACTTGCTTTTTATTCTTTATTTCTAATCTCTGCATATAATACTCTTCAGAATATAAAAGTAGATAAAGTAATTAGTTTTTTACTAATTGGACAATGCTTAGCTGCAATTCATACTATTACCAGTCTACTTACTGGTATTAACTATTTTAAACCTCCTGGCGCAGTGACTGAATCTGGTCAAATAGTCTTAATTCTCCCTTTAGCTTTTGCACTCTGTTATAAGTACAGTAATAAATTTTATAATCTTGCATTTCTTCTTCTACTCTCCGCCCTAGTTATTAATCTTAAAAGAGGACCTTGGTTAGCTGTTATTTTTCAATTTACTCTTATTGGTATATTAATTTCTAGAAAAATCTTAATCAGCACTGCAGTTTTATCCTTTAGTCTATTTTTTATTGAACCTATTAGGGATAGATTACTTTCTTTGATTGACCACTTTCTTATTGCAGGTGGAAGATTCAATATGTGGAGCCTTGGTGTAGAAATTTTTTCTCGTTATCCTCTAGGCCTTGGTTACGACAATTCTGAGTTTATGAGGACAATGGATCCTTCACTTCCGATTACTCATCGTCATATGCATAATAATTTAATTAATATCGGAGTTGAAACTGGGTTTATAGGGCTAGCAGCTTATTCTTGGTTTTTATTTGTATTATTTAAAGTAGCTAAGAAAAGCTACTTTAAAACAAAAGACATTGTATTGCTCTGTCTTGGAATGTCT
Source organism: uncultured Bdellovibrionales bacterium (assembly GCA_964408435.1). Lineage (GTDB taxonomy): Bacteria > Bdellovibrionota_C > UBA2361 > SZUA-149 > CAYOZL01 > CAYOZL01. The sequence continues at coordinate 5,493 of CAYOZL010000068.1, forward strand.
TTAGCAGGCTGGCAAGTTGCAGGCTTAGTAGAATATAACTTTGGCGACTCTGAAATTTTATTTATAGCTCTACTAATAATAGCTTGCTTATCTTTTAAGTCGACTAGCAGTAAGAATATCGTCGTCTAGTATATTCTCTATTTCTTTTAGTTTTAAATAAAAGCTATTACCCTCTGAACCTGTTCTTGCTGCTTGCCTTAACTTATCTAAGGACAAACCAGATTTAGTAACTAAGCTTGAAGCATGTATAGAGACACCTCTGTTAGACTTAGTTAATTTATCTAGAATATTTTTTCTCTTCATAATCTTACTTTGTATTTTGCTAAGAGAATTTTTTATTTTAGAGTTTGATACTTCTAGAGTTTTGGCTTTAAAATTCACAGTGCGAATATTACTGTTGACATTACTATCAATATTGCTGGCAACACTACTTGGTAAACTTGCTCTTACATAATTACTTTGAGCATCTAATTTTGATTTTAATTCGCTATTCTCAATTTTTAAACTACTAAGCTCTTGATTTAAAAAATCACTAGTTTGCGATAACTGTTGATTCTCCGCAGTGGAACTCCTAGAAATAGATTCTAATTGTGAAACTTGATTTTTTAAATTTTCTACTTCCTCAGTACAATCACAAGTATTAATCGTTTTTGCTTTTGGTAAACCGTTACTGTTTACTCCAGTTAAACCATTTTCTAAGCTAATAATTCTATTTTGTAGCTCTTTGTTTCTAACTTCTAGCTCCGCAAGCTGATCAACTACTCTTAACCCCTCATTATCTATTCTGTATGCCCTACCATCACTCATCCTAGCTGAACTACCCTCAGCATAAGCGCTTGAAACAAAAGAAAGTAAAAAGAGTATTAAAAATTTCATATCAACTACCTAAATGATTTATTAATTTGTAACACAATAATAAGCTTGAGGTTAGTAAAGACTAAAGTTTGAAGGTTTAAGACCTGCCTTATGTGCCAAACTAATACTCAAGAAGCCAAACCTTTACTTTACCCATAGAGGATGTTAGAAGACCAAACAGTTAATCGACTAAAAGAGGAAATACAGTAATGGAAAGCACAATGGATGTTTGGAAGCAGTTCAATGAGAACCCTATTACACATAGTGGAGCTCACCATCTACTTGCAATTCAAGAACTTTTTCAAAAAAGAGGCTACGCTAGAGTAACTGATATCGCTAGATTTCTTAGCATTACATCTGGAAGTGCTAGCACAAATCTTAAAAGTTTAAAGCTAAAAGGCTATGTTGAAGAAGACGATAATAGATTCTTAAAGTTATCAGACACAGGCAAACTAATCGCTGAAGCAATACTATCTAGAAGAACTACGTTAATAATGTTTATGACAGACGTCTTAGGGGTATCGGATTCTCAAGCAGAGATTGATGCTTGTAAAACGGAACATTTATTAAGCGCAGAAACAACTTCGAAGATGCAAGCATTTGCAAAAAAATACGCTAAAAAACAATAAGTTAGAACTCCAAGGAGTTAAAGAAAATAACTTAAAAAATATCGATATTTCAATCGATCATAATACTTTTAATGTAATTACTGGCCCGTCTGGTTCAGGAAAAACTAGCCTTGCTTTTGATACCATTCACGCTGAAGGTGGAAGACGTTACATTGAGACTTTTAGCCCCTATACAAGACAGTTTCTAGACAGGCTAAAACAACCTGAGCTTAAATCATGCACAGGAGTTAGAGCATCTCTTGCTCTAGAGCAAAGAAATAGAATTACTAGCTCACGCTCAACAGTTGGAACAATTACTGAAATCAATGACTATTTAAAAATTATTTGGTCAGAAAGCTCCATACTTGTTTGTCCTGATTGCAAAATTGAAGTTAAGAAAAAAAATGCTGCTTCAATTACTAATGAAATATTAGCTAGCTTTAAAAATAATGATTTTAAAGACTGCGTAATTACTTTCAAAGTTAATATCGATAAGAGCTCCAGCGAATCTTTACTTGAAACCTTAGGTAAATCTGGTTTTTCAAGAATTTACGATAAAGAACAAAATACAGTAATAAAAATTGAAGAAGCTCAAAATCTTAAAAGTAGCAAAACAAAAGAAATCTATATAGCTGTCGATCGCTTTAAAAAAATTCCTGCTAAAAAAAGACTAATAAGTAGCGTTTCTCAAGCTTTAAACTTTGGAAAAGGGCAGATTCACTTTTTCGATAGTAATAGCAGTAAAATATATAATAGTGGATTTAAATGCTCTGGTTGTTTTGAAGAATTTAAAAATCCAAGACCAAGTATGTTCACCTTTAATAGTGCCATAGGTGCTTGCACTAATTGCTCTGGATTTGGGGCAACGTTAGAGACCGATCCTAAAAGAGTAATAAAAGACCAAGATAAATCTTTAAAACAAGGTGCTATTAGCTGTTGGGATACTAAATCTAAAACGCGCCTAAAGAAAAAACTTTTAGACTTTTGTAACGAAACTGGAATACCTACTACTGTTGCTTGGCATAAATTAAAGCAGAAAGATAAAGATGTCATATTTAATGGAAATAGCGATAAAAAAAACCCATATATAGGTGTGAACCCCTGGTTTGAAAGACTAAAGAGAAAACGACATAAAATGCATATTAGAGTAATGCTTGCAAAATATAGAAGCGAGGCAACTTGTAAAGTATGTAATGGTAGTAGATTAAAAACTGAAGCTTTAAATTATAAAATACATAATTTAAGTATTTCTGATTTTTGCAAACTGCCAATAAATGAGGCACAAGATTTTGCTAAAAATAAAATCGACTCTAAACTTCAAGCACATAAGCAATTAATTTCCAGATTAGAATACCTAAATGATATCGGATTAGGGTATTTAACTTTAAATAGACAGAGCAAAACTCTATCAGGGGGAGAGTCTCAAAGAGTTGGGCTAACTTCTATCTTAGGTGCAGAACTAAGTAATACTACTCTAGTCCTTGATGAACCTACTATTGGTCTTCACTCTAACGACACTCAACTTTTAATTAACTCGATAAAAAAGCTTAAAGAAAAAAATAACACTATTATCGTAGTTGAGCATGACTTAGATGTGATAAAAAGTGCTGATAAGGTAATTGATATTGGTCCTAAATCAGGTGAAGCTGGTGGAGAAATAATAAACTTCACTGCTCCTAATAAATTAAAAAATTCCGAAACAAGCAAAGCCTTAAAAGAAGTTCTCGAATTTAAATCAAAGTTTAATTCAAAACTTAAGCCTAAAAAATATCTTAAAGTAAAAGGTCTTAATAAAAATAATCTAAAAAATATCGATGTTGAAATTCCTCTTAACTGCATTACGACCTTAGTTGGAGTCTCAGGTTCTGGAAAGTCTAGTTTAGTTAGTGAACTTGTTGAGAAGTATAAAGAAAATAAAACAAAAGGTGATGTTGAAGATATTATCTTTATAGATCAGTCTCCAATTGGGAAAACGCCTAGGTCAAATGCAGGTACTTATACAAAAGCTTGGGATTCAATTAGAGAGCTTCTTTCAAGAACAGACAAAGCAAGCAAGCTAGGTTTAAGTAAGTCATCTTTTTCCTTTAACGTAGATGCTGGTAGATGCACAAGCTGTGACGGAGCTGGTTATCAAAAAGTGGAGATGCAGTTTCTATCTGATGTATTTGTTACATGTGAGCAATGTAATGGAACTAGGTTCAATGACAGTATTAGGACTGTTAAGTATAAAGGTAAGAATGTAAACGACTTTCTTAATATGACTTTAAATGAAGTTATAGATTTTTTTCAAACAGAAGAAGAAAAATTTTCTAAATCTATTTTAAAAAGTATTACTCCGCTTTGTAATTTGGGATTAGGATATTTAAAGCTAGGACAACCTCTGAGCACAGTCTCAGGAGGTGAGGCTCAAAGAATAAAAATTGCTTCTCACTTAAAGAATTCAAAGGACACTCTATTTATTCTAGATGAACCTACAACTGGCCTACATAGCTGTGATATTGATTACCTTGTAAAATCCCTAAAGCAACTGGTTACAAATCAAAATTCTGTTTTATGCATAGAGCATAATTTAAAGTTAATATCTAAGTCTGATTGGATCATAGAACTTGGACCTAAAGCTGGGAAATATGGTGGAGAGATAATCTCAAGTTGTTCTTCAAGTAAATTAAAAACTGATAAAATTAAAGCAAAAGCTAAACATACTAGCAAAATAAAACAGGTAGCCATATTAAAAGAAAATAAAAATTTCGTCAGTATCAAAGGAGCAAAAGAAAACAACTTAAAGAATTTTGATATAGAAATTCCAAAAAATAAAATAAACTTAATTACAGGTGTTTCAGGGTCTGGAAAATCAACTCTTGCTTTTGATATTTTATTTGCTGAAGGTCAAAGAAGATACATAGATTGCTTATCACCGTATGCTAGACAATACATAAAACAATTAAAGCACCCTGAAATAGATAGTATTTCAAACCTTTCTCCAACAATTGCAGTATCACAAAAAACTTCTCCCCCATTAGGAGTTTCAACTATTGCTACTATTACTGAAGTATATCAATTTTTAAGATTGCTTTATTCTAAACTTGGAACTCAAGTATGCCCTGAACATAAAGTGGAACTATCATCATACACGGTAGAGTCAATTGCTGAGATGCTTTGTAAAAAATATAAAGGTAAAAGGATTTTTCTTTTTGCTCCAGCAGTTCAAGGTAGGAAAGGTATATATAACGATCTATTCCTAAGAGCTCTAAAAGCTGAAATTACTGAAGCTAAAATAGATGGTAAGCTCACTAGCCTAAGCGAAGATTTAAGACTAACAAGAAGCAAACTCCATTGGATTTCCTTACTTGTTGCTAGCATTACCTTAAAAAACAAAACTCAAAGCAAAGAACTACTAATTCCTGCACTAGAGCAATGCCTAACTTTAGGTAGTGGTAGTATAGAGATTTCTATTGGCTCTGCTAAAGAAGATAGCGAAATTTTAAGCACAGAAAGAAGTTGCCCAACATGTGAAAAAGGATTTCTCCCTCTAGACCCACAAGATTTTTCTTTTAGAAGCCAAAGAGGAATGTGTCATTCATGCAATGGTTACGGCTACTATGAAGACGAATCAATTTGTAGTGATTGCTCAGGCAAAAGACTAGGTCCGATTGGAAGAAATGTTTTAATAGAAAATAAATCTATTCATGATTTACATTTAATGAAAGCAGGAGAGCTAAAAAAGTTTATTAATAAATTAAAATTTTCTAAAAACTTAAATACAGTTTTTACTCCAATACAAAAAGAACTCTCGGCTAGATTAGATATGATTGAAAAAATCGGCTTAGACTATATTAGTCTTTCTAGGGAATCTGCCAGTCTTTCAGGAGGAGAGGCGCAAAGATTAAGACTAGTAAAATCAATTGGCTCCCCACTAACTGGTGTTTGTTATGTACTAGATGAACCTAGTATCGGCCTTCATAGTGCAGACCAAGAAATAGTTTTAAACACTTTAAAAGAACTTAAGAATAGAGGTAATACTTTAGTAGTAGTTGAGCATGATGAAGATACAATCTTAAGTGC
>CAYOZL010000069.1:0-10843 GCA_964408435.1 uncultured Bdellovibrionales bacterium
ATAGAGAAATCGCAACTAGTGATTCAGAATACTATCATTGGACACAGTGGATCTTCTCAAAACTTTTTGAAAAAGGTTTGGCATATGTTGATGAGATTCCAGTTAACTGGTGTCCTGAATTAGGAACGGTACTAGCTAATGAAGAAGTTATTGATGGAAAAAGTGAAAGAGGAGGCTTTGATGTAATTAGAAAGCCTATGCGTCAATGGGTTTTAAAAATTACTGATTACGCTGAAAGTCTACTAGATGGTTTAGATGATTTAGATTGGCCAGAAAGTGTTAAAGAAATGCAACGAAACTGGATTGGTAAAAGCCAGGGCTCAATTATTAAATTTAAAGTTGCAGACCATGAAGACCAGAACTTTGAGGTTTTCTCTACAAGACCAGATACTTTATTTGGTGCAACATATTGTGTACTAGCTCCTGAACATAAGCTTGTAAATATAATCGCAAAAGATAATAAAGAAGTTGCTAACTATGTTAATGCTGCAATTAATAAAAGTGATAGACAACGCCAAGAAGAAGCAAAGCAAAAAACTGGTGTTTTTACTGGTGCATATGCAATTAACCCAGCAAATAATAAAAAAATTCCAATTTATGTAGCCGACTACGTTTTAATTACATACGGATCAGGCGCTATCATGGCAGTTCCAGGCCATGACCAAAGAGATTGGGAATTTGCAAAAAAATACGAAATAGAAATTACCGAAGTTGTCTCTGGTGGTCAGATTAATAAAGAGGCATATACTGGAAATGGCAAATTAATTAACTCTGATTGTCTTAATGACCTAGATGTAGATACGGCAAAAGAAAAAATGATTTCTTGGTTAGAAGAAAAAAACCTTGGAACAAGAAAAATTAATTATAAACTTAGAGATTGGCTATTTAGTAGACAAAGATATTGGGGCGAACCTTTTCCTATTATAAATACTAAAGATGGACCAAAACTTGTTAAAGAATCTGAACTACCTGTAGTTCTTCCAGAAATAGAAAAATATCAACCAACTACAGATGGTCAACCTCCGCTTGCTAGAGCAAAAGATTGGCTGACTTACACAGACCCTGAAACAGGAGAAGAGTATCTAAGAGAAACAAACACAATGCCACAGTGGGCAGGAAGCTGTTGGTATTACCTACGTTACATAGACCCAAAAAATGATAAAGCTGCTTGGGGTAAAGAAAAAGAAAATTACTGGATGCCAGTAGACTTATATGTTGGTGGAGTAGAACATGCTGTACTTCATTTACTATACTCACGTTTTTGGCATCATGTATTACATGACTTAGGTTTAGTTTCGTGCAGAGAACCTTTTAAGAAACTAGTTAATCAAGGCATGATTTTAGGTGAAGATAATCAAAAAATGTCTAAATCTAGAGGCAATGTAATTAACCCTGATGAGATAGTAAACAAGGAAGGAGCTGATACCTTAAGAATGTATGAAATGTTTATGGGGCCTCTTGAACAAGTAAAACCTTGGAACACTAAATCAGTTGGTGGGGTTTATAGATTTTTAAATCGTTCTTGGAATTTATTAATCGATGAAAAAGGTGAATTAAAAATCCTAGAACAAGAAAAACCAAATTTAACAAAATCTCTTCATAGAACTGTTAAAAAAGTAACTGAAGAATTAGAGCAGTTAAAGTTCAACACAGCTATTGCAGCATTAATGTCTTTTTTAAATGAAGCTTATGATAATGAAGGCCTTACAAAACAAAGCGCTAAAATTTTCACACTACTTCTCTCCCCTTTCGCTCCTCATTTATGTGAAGAGTTATGGGAGAAACTAGGCGGAAGCAAAACTCTAGCTTATGAAACTTGGCCTAAGTGGGATGAAAGTCTAGTTAAGCTTGATAAAATTACAATTGCTATTCAGGTTAATGGAAAACTAAGAAACACACTGGATGTAAGTGCGGAGATTAGCAAAGAAGAGCTTTTAGATTTAGCAAAAGCAGATGAGAAAATAAGCAAACAATTAGAAGGAAAGAATATTATTAAAGAAATTGTTGTTCCTAAAAGACTTGTTAATATAGTTTGCAGTTAATATTATTACAATAGTGAGCGCTCCTACAAAAATTCCAATAAATATTACAGTTCAAAAAGAAGGAGAAATTGAAGTTAGTATTCTAACTTTAGAAACTAATAAAATCAGTAAAAATCTTCGCATAGTTCAACTAAGTGACTTACATTTTGGCCCCTGTACAAATAAAAAAACTATCTCAAAAGCAATTAATATCACTAATGATTTAAAACCTGATTTAATAACTATGACTGGTGACTATGTGCAATTTAGCACGACAGGAATTAGACATATACTGGCGACTAAAGTAAGCCCTAAACTTTTTAAGTGGACAGAATACAGACGAGAAGTAAGAAAGCTTTGTAAAGAGTTATCAAATGATTTATCAAAACTAGAAAATATAGAGAACACTTATGCTACTTTTGGCAACCATGATTACCATGAGGGATTAGGAACTATTGTTAGACAATTTCCAAAAGAAATGAACTGGCTAGTAAATAAAACAAAAGACCTAGAGAATATAACAATTTCTGGCTTGGATGACTTCAGACTTGGGCATCCAGATATTTCAAGTTTAAAACCAAAGAAAGAAAATTTTAATCTTCTTCTCTCACATAACCCAGATGCGTTAGTAATGAACAAAGAAGGAGAGAGAATAGAAAAAACATCTCTAGAAAAATTTGACTTAGTTCTTTGTGGGCACACACATGGTGGACAAATATGTCTTCCAAATAAAAAACCTATTATAAGCAGAACAAAACAAAAATCACATATTAAAGAACTTAGCTATAACGGCAAAACTCCTGTTTATGTCACTAGAGGATTAGGAAGAGGAGGATTGCCAATAAGACTGAACTGCCCTGCTGAAATAGTTTTAATTCAATTAAAAGCTATCTAAGTCGCTAAAGGCTTACCTGAAGAGATGACTATAGAAATAGAGAAAAACTTCTACAAATTCAAAATGCTTTTAAAGAAGTGTTGAAAGATTATAAATAAAGATGCTCTAAATTGCTTGCTTATTACTTAAGCTAACAGTCAGAATAATTTCTCTAGATATAATAACTATCTAAAGAAAATTTTTTACAGTTACAAACTTATTTAGAATTCCGACATAAAAAAGCACTCATTTTTCTTGCCTATAATTATTGCAACTAAATAGATAGTAGAATATACTTCTTGCAAATTAATAAAATCGCTGGCAGCATGCTTCATGAATTTTACAGATTACTTCAATAAAAATAATTTTAATGAAGTAGTGCATTTATTTCTTAGTAAGCCATCACATAAGTTTAATAGAAAAGGTTATATTGCAAATCTAAGTTGGTTAAAATTCTCTTCTTCTGAAGTCTATCAAGCTTTAAAAAAAGAAATTATAAATGAAACTTACAAAGCACACTATTCTCAATTAAAAACTGTGACAATAGACAAGAAAAGAACGTTATACCAACTTTATATAACAGATCGGATAGTAGAAACATTACTAGGTAATTATCTTTATTTTAAGCTTAAAGACCATTTCCCTGATAATCTTTTTTCCTATCAAAAGGGCAAGACCTATAATAGCGCTGTGAAGGCATATGCAATTTACATCAAAAATCATAGTAATAAAAATATATATAGCTGCAAAAGAGATATAAAAGGGTATTTTAAAAATATAAACCAAGACGCACTAATATCAAAGCTAAAAAATCATATTAAAGATGAATCTAATTTTTTTTGGGATTTAATTTATTCATTCATTCATATTCAATATAAAGACCTTGGAACCGATCAATATGGCGAGCTCTCAAGTGGCGTGCCTACGGGAATATCCCTATCAAATGTTTTAGCAAATATTTTTTTATTTGAGCTAGACCATACCTATAACAACAAAAAAGATGTATTTTATTCACGTTATGGAGATGACATTTTAATTGCAACAAATGATTATAATCAAATAGAAAAAGAAATTGAACACAGCAGTAAAATAATTAAAAAAAATCAATTAGAGTTTAAAGAAAGTAAAACTAAAAAAGTTGTTTTCTTATCGAATCCCAAAGAGTCTGGACTAAATGGAGACTACTGTAATACAAGCTCTATTGATTATCTTGGCTTTCAAATAGACAGAGATGGTAATATTTTCATCTCCGTTAAAAGAGAGCAAAGATTAAAAAAAGTTGTTAGAAAAACAGTTAAAAATGCATTAACAAGAGCTAGAAAACTAAAATTAGTAAAAGAAAAACAACTTGAAGTTTGTATCAAAGCAAACAATCATGCATTAAGAGATTTACTATATAGCGGAAAGATAAATGATTTAATTATATACACAGATTGCGTTAAAAAGATTAAAAATCTAGATTTTTGGTTAGCAACAAATTGCACTTCACAAGTATTTAAAAAATCTGGCTTGACTAGCCTAAAGCACTGCTCATATAAAAACTGTAAGAAACTGGGTCTCTACTCTCTTGAAGATCTCAGGAACTGTCACATCAGAAGAGGAACTTCTTTCAATGTCAATAACTCAATTTGAAAATTCGGCATTAAGCTTAAAACAAAGATACAAAAAAATTTACGCATGGCGTTTTACTCCAACTTTTAAAAACTTTTTATTTTATATCGGATATAGAATAAAGTATATCTTTCTTAGTAAGTTTATCTCTAGGTTAATGATACCTCTTGAACTTTTTACAGTTTATTATTTATTTAGCTTTAATATTTTTTCAGGACTTGCAATAGTATTCTTTCTAAATAAATGCTATTCGCAGATTGTCAAAGGCTTCTTACAATACCTACGCTATACGCTAATAAGGTCATCTAGGAAAAAGCATGAAAGCCTTTTTTCTCTTTTAGGTAGTTGGTTAATTGTAGTAGCAATATCTATTGCCCTTATACAAGCATTGACTATTGCTGTAATAGGAACAAGTCAGGAATGGGCTAATGCCGTTTTAGTCTACGCCTTGGTTATAACTTTAAGTATCCCCGCAAGATTTTTTGTAAGCTATTACTGGATGTATGCTTATTTGTCTAAGAGAGTTAAACTTAAAATTACTTATATTACGGGGATTAGATTAACACCTATTCTTACTTTACTGCTTTTTTGGAAAGTTCTAGGACCCTATGCTATAGTCCTTGGATTTCTGATGGGCAATATTTTAAGCCTTGTTTATGGCTATAGCTTAATTAAAAAACACCCAGATTTCTCCAAAATTGTTAGAAGTTTTCGCTTTGAACTAAGCTCTTCCCTACTGAAAAATTTAACTAATTCTAATTTAACTATATTTTGGGGCTACTCTTCTCTTTTCCCAATTTACAATTTAATTAACTACTTCTTAGTCTGTTCTTATTTCCCTGAACAACAAAATATTTATCTAATGATTTATTTTACAGTATACTTAATTTGCTATCCCGCATTACAAATAGCTCGCTCACTAAGCTTAGACTTATATCTTTTTGCAAAAAGATCTCGAATAAGACTTACACATTTTTACATTAAAAATCTTATCTTTATAGCACTTACTATAATTCTAATTACTCTTTGTTGTTTCTACTTAGGATATTTTCATTTTACTAGTATGGTATCACTAGAGCTTAATAAACTACTTCCTTATTATGGCACTCTTATCTTAGCTTATCTGGGCAGAACAATTTACCTTTTCCAAGAATCACTACATACTTCTCTCAAATCAGAAAGAGCTGTTTTTAACTTTACACTTGTCTCAATCACAATTTTACTAGCTCTACAAACAATCTCTGTAATAGTTTTATCTCTGGACTTTAAAATTCTTTTCCTCCTTGAAAGTTTATATTTTATTTCCATGTCTTCTTATTTATTATTTTTTATAAGAGCTGAATATAGTTACCCATATAGAATGAATCTTTTTAGAAGAATGAATAATGGGAATTTGAATACTTCAGAACTACTAAAACTTATACATTGCGTAAAGATATTTAAAATTCCTCATACATTTTCTATGATCTGCCTTGATATTAGATATAACAAAACTAATGTCTTAAAAGGTTTATCTAAAAAACTACGAAAAGATAATGTTGAATTCTATTATCTAAAATTATTTAGAAGATATTTCTTATGCCTCTCATTTTCAAATAACAATAATGCTAAAAATATGAGTCTAAACAATAAAGAAGATAGTAGTTTTCAAAATATTAGCTCCAAACTTAAAGATCAAATCAACAGCAATTTTCTTCATGCTATACACTACTATGAAAATTTTCCTGTTCTAGAGATTAAACACATTAATGAAATATTTTTAAAATACAGCGCTATATGCAAAGTAAATGGAACTAGAGAGCAAAAAGCACTAAATAGCTTAACTTCACTGCATCATAATCAGACTAAAGAACTATATGATTCAAAAATTTTCTACCAACATTTAAACTCATCAAGCCAAGACCAGATAAAAGCCTACATTTTAAAACTATTTGAGTGCCTAGATTTAAAAGCAAAAGATATAACTTTCTCTAAAGACTGCAAAAATTTCAAACTTTTTTTTCAAGACAACAAACTTGTTAGGCATTATGAAAATGGTTTATTCTCTCTACTCTCAGTATTTAACAACTATTACATTATTAGCTACCATAACCTTCCTTTTCTTGCTATTAAATTCGAGAATGAATCTAATACTGTCAAAAATGACTCTATTAACAAAGACATAGATAAAAATGTGATCACAGAGGCTCTTATTTTACTAATAAATTTAAATTTATTTATAGACCATGCTAGAAAGTTTTCTGAAAGTAGAAGTATTTACCTAGAAGAGCCTTTGCTAAATTCATTAGTAAGATGTATCAATAAAGAAAAAAATAAAAACAACGACTCAAAGCACATAAATAGTTTAATAAATGTATATTGCTACACTGCTAAGAAAAAGAATTCATTTAACTTTTGCTCTAATTCTTTATAGCCTACCTATAAACTGTTTTGCATTACAATTAGAAATTGCTGTTAAAGATTTCAAAGAATCGGTTACCTGTTCAGAAGCTGATTTTAAAACTATTGAAGTCATAGCAGAAAGAAACACAACTAATGAAAAAAAATACAATGTTAAATTTGATAAAATTTACCACACAGACATAGTTAATGATACTTTAGTCTGTCAAAGGCTATTATCAGAGTTTAAAAAAAATCTCCTCACTAATAATAAAAAATTTATTAAATTCGAACTAGTAAAAATAAAACAAGACAGTTATTACTTTAAAGACAATAAGCTAAAAAATTACTGCTTAGAAATAGGCTTTTGTTATGAAAACTTTCTAGATTATTTTAAACTTAATAAGAAGCTTCATAATTGCAGATCCAAAACTAGCTGGAAAAAATTAATTGAAACGACATTGCCAAGAAAAATAAAGCCTTCTTTTAAAGCTATTCCTGAAATGGATGTTCAAATCTTTCCAATTAAAACCTTTGTAGAAAAATCAATTGAATTTGCACATAACTCCAAGGATGAAGATGTTTTCTTCTCAACTATGTCTATAGCAAAAAGTTCTTTAAAGTTATTAGATGCAAAAATGCCTCAAGATAAAAACATCTATATCAACATAGATGCTGGATTACTTTTCAATAAAGATGAGGCAAAGAAAGTCTATAATATTCTTAGCAAAAATAAGAATATTACACTATTTCCTCAAACTAGTGGAGAGCGCTTTAAGACTCTTTACCATATCAAATACCTACTAGACTCTAGTTCTAAAGCTGTACTTACATCAATGAATTTATCAACATCTAGAAAAGCAGCTTATTTAGATTTAATCTACAACTTTAATGATAAAAGTGTAACTAACGAACTACGAGATTTTTCTAAGTATTTAAATTACTACCAATGTGAGAACTTAGAAAACCTGACTTGCCTAGCAGAGTTTAGTAACTTTTCTATTGATCTTAACCCAATTAAAAAAATCTGCCAAAAAGCGCCAAAAGCACGCCTACCAAATCCTAGTTACTTTATTACCACTCTAACACACAGACCTCTTGATCTTTTAGTAGAAATGATAGGTAAAGCAAAAAAACAAGTTTTAGTTTCTACTTATAAGTTCTCTTTAAGAAAAGTTGCTAAAGCGCTAGAGCTTGCAAAAGCAAGAGGAGTCGAGGTTAATGTATTTACAACTCATTCCACTATTTTTCACAAAAAAAACCCAGATTACTATTTTTACACTAAAGATAAAAAGGGAGTAATCGATCCACACATGAAAGTAGTACTTATTGATGGTGAAACTTTATTTTTTGGAACTGGAAGCTTAACTATAAATGGATTCTTTGGCTCTGCTGAGATGTATGCTGTATCCAATAGCAAAAAAGCAATAAAAACAACACTTAGTCTTTTTAACTCTTATAAGAGATATTTTGAAATGAATCAGACTGATTTTAAAGTGAAAGAAAAACTCCCTAAACTACTAGTATTAGAAAAAGATAATCTTGAAAAATATAATAAATACTATGAAAGAGAAGTTAAAGCTTGGATGCGTAACAGATATCTAAAACTTAGTAATGAATTCACAAAAAAAGCTAAAACTTGTAACTACGATAAATCTTTATTTATTTCTGAAAAAGAATTTATTAAGTGTGTTGAAAAACTTAATAAGTAATTTTTTATAATAACTCGACTATCTTTTTAAAGTTGAATATAACAACATAATATTATATAATAACTCTGTTAGAGAGACATTTGCATTTTGCAAATTTCTGCGTACGCACTAGAGACCATAATTTTTATGTTCTGCAGAGAACTTTATGTGTTGCTGTGTAAGAATAAATAGCGTTTAATTGCCTATTCAACTTTCCTCTAATTTTTTTGAATAAGCAAAATATAATCTAATTAAAAGTTGAACTTACTTACCTAATTTTGCAATAGCTCGAATCATATCTTCCAAAGCTTTTTCTTGCTCATTTGCAAATGGGCCTTTCGGGCTAACTCCAAGCGTTTGCCAATCTGCTAACATTCCAGCAACTATTTCTTCTATTAGCTCTCCTTGAGATATTTTATCAGCTACAGTTTTTCTGAATTCTAAAGCCTTACCTTGAACCTCCATAAAATACTTTGTAATCATCTCCCCTGTAATAGCTCCATGGTGCGGAAATAATATTGCTTTTACTTCTAAGGCTGAAAGTCTTTGGATACTACTTAAATAAGCTTGATAATCTGATGTAAAACAGTTCATTACTAACTCTCTACCGCCATAACCACCAACTGCCTCACAGCAAGCGAGCACAAAATCAGGTTGCACATAGTAATTAACAGCATCTTCCCTATAACCAGGCGATGCAACTAATCTTAACTGCACATCTTCTCCTAAATCAATTCCATCTCCGTCCCCAAGCACTCTTGTTACCTCTAAAGCTTTTGACCAATCCCTAAAAGAAGTTGAAAATTCAACTTTCATAGCTTTAGCTAATTCTTGGTTTGCTTTGTAAAATTCTTTTTGTTTATTTTTATCTGAAATTATTTCAGCAGTTTTAGACCCGCATATTAATTCACATTCAGGATAGTGCTCTCTGATAGAATGTGTTCCACCAACTGTATCATAATCAGCATGAGTAAGTAAGATAAAGTCAATAGTATCATCTTCTCCGATTACTTCTTTTGCACTTAATATTAGCCTCTCTGATACCGTTGCCAAACTAGCGTCTACCAAGGCAGATGCATGTCCAACAATAAAAGCATGATTTGTAACAGAAGTTGTTAACTGAAATACATTTTCACTTATTGCACCTGATGATCTAATCCACATATACTGTTATTTCCTTATCTCAACCCAAATCATTTTATGGTCACTACCTTTATAGTATTTTCCTGCTGTACCAATGTTTAATTTTTTTCCTGAGCTTACCAAACTCAAATCTCTTGGCAATATAAAGGCTTCATCTAGCACTGCCTCCTTCCCTTTAAACTTATGAGTACCTTTAAATCGTCTTGGCATACGTTCCTTCAATAAACCAAAAAGGCCTAAAAGCTTAGGTTTCCTCAAACTAGAGCATTTAGCATATTCATTCTTTTGTAACTTGCAACGCCCTCCTGAGGCCAAATCTTCTAGCTCAATTCTTCCCTCTAAAATCTCATCTGATGCTTTATCTTTTAAATTATTTCTATCTCCAATTATTAAGATAAAATCATTTTTTTTATCTTTTAATGCAATATCTCTAATTGCTTGTGCGCTTTCAGCTCTTTGCATTTCAAAATTTGTTTTAGTCGGATCCTTCCAACCCTTATACTTTGATTTTAAGTGAATATTGTAAATCACTAAGTTTCTATTAAAAAAGGGTAATTTAAACTTTGCTTCCAATGGTCCTCTAACAAAATACCTTGAAGGGCCTCTTTTAAAAATCCTCGGCAAACTTTTTCTCCTATAACTTTTAATACCCAACAATTTGCCAAAGTCTTGAGCAATTAAATACCCATTTGTAATATGCTGGTCTACACTCTTTCCTAAGTATGACCTAAATTCTCTTTTAGTTTGCCTACTAAGTTCTTTTGCTAACTTATTTGCTACGTCTTTGTTTATAACCTCTTGTATAGCGACTACACTACAATTGTGCTTACTCATTAGTGAGACTAAGTATTTTAGTTTTATAGAATAGTTCTTTTTTGTATTCCCTAATCTGCCAATATTTTGGCTACATATTTTAATAGTGCTTGCATCTCTTCTGTTGTCTTTTGATTGAGACTTATCGCTTTGATAATCTCCTTCGTCTTCAATACTCTCTATTTTATTATAAAGATCTCGAATATTCTGGCAGGAACTTAGGCAACAAGTTAAAGCTAAGAGCGCCGCTGTAATCTTTTTATATCTGATTCTTTCCATCTTTTACTTCTTCTTTTTTTAGGTGCAAACAT
>CAYOZL010000070.1:0-10836 GCA_964408435.1 uncultured Bdellovibrionales bacterium
GAGAATTCAGTTGTATTTCCTGTTTTTATGGCAGTAATTGGATTAATGCTTTTAGTTGCGGCTGTTCCTATTGTTCCAGTTATGGATTTCTTCGGAAATATGGACAATAAAAATATCAAAAAAGTGACAAGCTCGGTTGGTGGCTTATCTTCTGGCAAGATAGGGGTACGCTAATGAATTTAAGAAAGTTATATTGGCGTTTAAGAAAGCCAAAAAATATCAGAGAAGCTTTAAGGCAAATTGTTGACACACAAGATTTAGAGCAATGTAAAAACTTAGCTTCAAGCGATTTATTAGAGTTTGTTGCATCAAGTAAAAAATTTGACCCTGGTTCTTTGTTGTTAGCTTTGGCTAATCTTTTAGAGGTAAAACCTTGTTTAGAAGAGCTAGAAGTTGATGAAAGTTTAATTGCAAGTATAGGTTTGCCAAAGCAATATTTAGAGACAAATTTCTTGTTACCTGCAAAAGGAAATATTTTAGCAGTAACTGATATTAATAAAGATAACCTAGCTCTAAGTAAAAATTTTAAATTAAAATTAAATTTAGCAACTAAGACTAATATTGAGCAGTCTTGGTTTAAGTTTAATTTAAAGAGTGTAAGCACTGAAGATATTGAAAGAGTATTAAAGCAACTAGTAGTTGATGCAGATACTTTAGGAGCGAGCACTATCGATCTTGATCCAGAAGATGGGAGCTATCAATTTGTAGCTGATGAGCAAGTTTATGATGGAAAAATTCATAAACTTATTATTGAAGGACTAAAGAACTGGTTAGAGGGTAAGTCTAAAGTAAAAGTTAAAATGCTTGGGGATGATAAAGTAGTTTTTTCCAGAGAAGCGCAAAATATTAAAGTTTTTTGGAATGACAAAAAGAACATCTTACTACTAGAAGACGATAAGCTGTATGCCAAGGTTTTAAAATCTACATTAGAGAAGAATGACTACATAGTTCATGTTTTTTTTGAAGCTGAAGATGCACTAGATGCCTTAGAGAATTTAAAACCAGATTTAGTAATATCTGATTTAAATTTACCAGGCATGCAAGGAGATCAATTTGTAGATGCTTATAAGTCTAAATATAGTAAGACACCTTTTATTATTCTTACTTCAGACAGGGAGGAGTTAAAAGAAGTTGATTTAATTTCTAAAGGTATTGGAGCGTATTTAAATAAAGGCTCTGATATTAGAGTGATCTTAGCTTGGTGTGAACAGTTATTAGGAAAGACTCCTAGTGCAGTGAGTGGGGATAAATAAATGTCAACTATTGTAATTAGTTTATTATGCCTTTTAGTTTCTGCATTAATTTCTTTATATTTTGGAGCTAAGTACTTTCTTCTTAGAAAAGATCTTGTTTCATTTAAAGATGCAATTTCAGAAATAAATCCTGAAAGCAATTTGCCAATTGGAGTTAATTTTAAATCTGATATTTTTAGAAATATTTATTCTTCTTTAAAACTAATCTTATATAACTCAAGGACAAATAATATAAACTCAGAAGTTTTAGCAATGGCTGTTAGTATTGCTAAGGATAACAACTCTGTAGCAAGCTCTTTAGCTGAAGTTATTAGAGATAAGATTGGTTCTGATTTAGTAGGGGTAGCAATTTTAAATATCGAGAATAATAAATTTAGAATAATGCAGTCAGTTGATTTACCAGAACAAAGAATCTCTGATGCTATTGAATTGAATTGTCAGAATTTACTTAAAGATTCTAAGGATAATAGCTCTAAATGGGGTTATCAACAAAACAAGCAGAGCACTTGGTCTGATTTTTCAACTTTTGGAATTAAGAATACTTTAATTATTCCTCTAATTAATAAAGATGAGACTGAAGGTGCTATTTGGTTGGGCTTAGCTAGCACTCATATCTCTTCTAAGCATGCAGAAGTTGTAAGAAGATTGGCTCAGTACGCTGCGGCTTCTATGCAAACAGCAAAGCGACATAAGAAAGAGAAAGTTAAGCAGGAAAAAGAAAAAGATTTCTTACTAGGTTTAAGCCATGATTTAAGAGCTCCTGGAAATAGAGCATTATTTTGTGTAAGAGATTTATTATACGATAAAAATTTTAACGACTTTAATCGAGAGCAGTTAGAAATAATTGAACATTCTATTCAAGAACAAATAAGTATGATTGAAGATGTGCTTGATATTGCAAAGCATCGAGATGGAGTTTTAATTTCTAAACCGCAAAGAATTAATTTATTTGATGAACTTACTGAATTATTAAAAAGATATAGATTCGAATCAGAGCAAAAAAAATTACAGTTAGAATTTAGTTGCGAGCAAGAAATAAATGTTTATATCGATAAGGCTCACTTTAAAAGAATACTAAATAATTTAATGAGTAATGCGATTAAATTTACCAAAGTTGGTGGGGTATTTATTGAAGTTATGGAATTTGATGGTGCTGTAGAAGTTGTATTTAAAGATACTGGCTGCGGTTTGAAATCAGGAGATGCGGTATTTAAGAAGTTTAAACAAGAACAAACTAGTGAGATGAAAAAAGGCTATGGCTTAGGACTATCGCTAGTTAAGGCTTTAACGGAAATTAATAGTGGGGAAGTGGTAAATTATTCATCTAATTCTTCTGGAGCAAGTTTGGGAGTTAGGATTCCTGAATATAAAGAAGCAGAGAACGAAGAGTCTAAAGATAGGTATAATCCAGAGCAAGCTGTAAACTTGCTTCAACAAAATCAGTAATGTTTAAATCAATGAAGCATATTTTATTTATTTTATTCTTTTCTACTTTCTGTATTGCTGAAAATTCTGCCATTACTGTAGATGGGCTAACTTTTAAATGTGAAGGCTGCGAGCAAGTAGATGATGACTACTGTAGTATTCCTTGGGGGAGTAAAAAGTTAAATGTCTTATGTGACTCTGTAGTAAATATACTAATACAAAAAGTTAAAAAAGGAGATTCTTATCCAACTACAGATGAACTTATAAGCTATTTATCTCGTTCAGATATAAATCTGTATTTTAAAAAAATTGCATATCGTTTAGTTCTAGATAGAAAAATGGAGTCGGGGAAACTAGAGGCACTGATTACTTTACTAACAACTAGAGATTACAACATTGTTCCTTATATTATAGATTTAAAATTTGAATATTTTAATGAAATGTTATGGGATAGAAGAAAGCTTTTAAGTAAGGACGATTATTTTAAGCTTATTGATTTGAAAGGTGGTTTATCTGCTTTATTTGATGATTTAACAGTTGTTGACTTAGAGCAAGATATTCTAATTCTCGATTCTTACCATGAGCATCTAAAAGCTATAGACCCAAATACAGTTGAAGCAAAGAAAATCTCTACATTCTTAAAAGAGTGCAAAAATACTTTTAAATGTGAATTAAGGAACATAGAAAGTAATGGCTTAAAGCTAAACTCTTATGTTTATAGAGTTCAAAATTCAATAATTTCTAACTATGTCTTAAATAAGAAAGAAAAAAAACTTGGTGATTTAGATTTATTAATAAATACTAGATACGAGAATTACAGAACTCCTGAAACACACTTGGCTCTTCTTTCTGTTATTGAAAATAAAGATGTTAAAGCAAATATTAAAAAAGAGTGGGATAGCTTAGAAGCTCCTATGCAAGATTTTTTAGGTTTTATGGCAAGTAAGGATAGTAGAATAGCAAAGCTTGTATACGAAAAAGAAAAAAAGGGTTTTAGCCTTGATACTTTTAACTTTAATAGTTCTAACTTAAATAGTTGGATATTCTTTTTACTTTCATCTTTAATACTTAGTAGCATTTTCTTTTTATTATATTCAGGAAAGAAAATTAAAGTAGTCAACAGAGTAACTAAGAGGGAAAATAATGAGCTCAAAAATGAATTAAGTGAGCTTAGCCAAATTTGGTCTTTCTTCGGCCTGTCACAAGGTGCAAATCTAGTTGATTTGAAAAAACGTTATAGGCAAATGGCTAGAGAAAATCATCCTGATGTTGGTAATGCAAAGGATAGTAGCGCTGAGGACTTTATGCTGATAAATAAATATTATAAAAGAGCTCTTGAGTTAATGGGAGAAGCTTAGTTAAAGGCTATCCTAATAAAAGGTAATATAATGAAATCAGTTTTTATAGGCTTGGACACAAGCGTTAGTGATGAAGATAAGAGTAAGAAAGTTAATTTATTAGCCTCAATGTCTAATCGTCATGGCTTAATTACAGGAGCTACAGGTACAGGGAAGACGGTAACACTCCAAGTACTTGCAGAAAGTTTCTCTAAATTAGGAGTTCCAGTATTTGCAGCTGATGTGAAAGGGGATTTGTCTGGAATTGCTGCTAGTGCAAAAAGGAATGAAAAACTTGATGCTAGAATAGAAAAGCTAGGAATTGATTCTTATACACCTAAAGCTTGCCCTGTAATCTTTTGGGACTTGTTTGGCAAAAGCGGTTTGCCAATTAGAACTAGTATTGAAAATGTTGGGCCACAATTACTTTCCCATTTACTAGAACTTAATGAAACTCAGGAAGGAGTTTTGCAAGTTGCTTTTAAAGTGGCCGAAGACCAAAATTTACTTTTACTAGACATGAAAGATTTAAAAGCAGTGCTTTCAATGTTATCTGATAAGAGAAAAGAGATTAAGGAAACTTATGGAAATGTTTCAACCTCATCTATAGGTGCTATTCAAAGGAGATTATTAGTACTTTCTGAATCAGGAGCGGATAATTTTTTTGGTGAACCTGCATTAGATATTGAGCACCTAATGCAAACCGATTTTTCTGGAAATGGAGTTATTGGTTTACTAGATGCTAAGGATTTGATGCTTAATCCTAGAACATACTGTACGTTTTTGTTGTGGATGTTGTCTAGGTTATTTGAAAAATTACCAGAAATTGGTGATCAAGAATTGCCAAAATTAATATTTTTCTTTGATGAAGCACATTTACTTTTTGATAATGCACCAAAAGCATTAATTGAAAGAGTGGAACAAATAGTAAGGTTAATTAGATCGAAGGGAGTAGGCGTATATTTCGTTTCTCAGCATCCTAATGATATTTCTGAAGTAGTGCTTTCTCAGTTAGGAAACAGAGTTCAGCATGCGCTAAGGGGCTATACCCCAAAAGAGAAAGAAGCAATAAAAGTTGCTGCAAATAGTTTTAGACAAAATCCTGATTTAGATGCGAAAAAAGCAATTACAGAATTAAATGTAGGTGAAGCTTTAGTTTCAGTGTTGGATGAGAAAGGAGCACCTTCTATGGTTTCTAAGGTTTTAGTTGCTGCACCTGAGTCTCAAATTGGCCCAATAGATTCTGCTCTAAAACAAGAAAAAATTTCAAAATCCCCTCTTAAATCTGTATATGAAAAAACAATTGATAGAGAGTCTGCTTATGAAATTCTTAAAAAGAGAAAGGAAGAAGAGAAAGAAGTAGCAGCTGAAAGAGAGAAGTTGGAACCTAAGGGAAGAAAGGGTTACCAAAGACAAGGCCCAGCAGAAGCATTTTTTAAATCTGTTTTAAGAAGTGTGGGCTCTACTGTTGGAAGGAGAATAGTAAAAGGTATATTTGGCGGAAGAAGGTAGGTAGTAAGTCTTTACCTAGATTCATGATCTAAGGAGATAGGTTTATTTTGTGGAGCTCATTCTCGCGTCTCAGACTTGCTGAGCCAGGCTCAGAGGTTAAAAAAGATTTTTCTATATATTTTGTTGAAAAAATCTTTTTTAAAATCCACTCCACAAAATAAGCCTATCTTCTCTTATTATATGTAGTACTTCATACTATAAGAAATTTATTTTTTAAATTTTATTGCGTTATCCCACATGAACATGAAGTTTTTTTTGAAAGTGCTTGCTAGTCTTTCCTCTCTCATAATAATTGCCTGCTCAGGTTCTTCCCAAGTTAACATCGCCACTCTATCGCTGTAAGCATAGACAGGAACAGAACTGAAGTATTTTTTTGGAATCCAGCGGTATTCTAAATGTTCTTCCTTCAGTCTGACTTTATCTCCTTCGCACGAGAGTAGTTTTTGCTTAAGTCCTTTCTTTTTAATCTCATTTATGAAATTTTTTAATCCATTATCGCTTACTTCAGAGAACTTAGATTCATCAATGCCAGTAATGAGCATGGTTTCTCCTGGTTGCATAACTTCAAGAATATCTTTCCAAATATAACGCACGCTTTCTGGCCCTCTAAATGCATCTACTCTTGCGAAGTCATCAAGTGAGCATCCTAAAGCTAAGGCTATTTTTGACATTACTTCGAGTGAGGGATTTTTAATCTTACCACCTTCGATTTTAGTAAGTGTGGTGTAAGGAACTTCTGAAGCTATTGCTAATTGTTCCTGGGTAAGGCCTTTTGCCTTTCTATGATGTTTTATCCTTTGTCTTAAGGAATCTTTCATGACTTAGTCCATTGAAATTATTAATTAAAATCTTATATGCAACACTGTTTTATTATTTATTATAACATTTGTGTCCTTATCTTGCTAGTAGTATTATGCTAGTATGATACGGCTAATATTATCAGTCCTCATTGAAGGATGTATTAGGAGTTAGAACATAATGCTATTAAATAAAGACATAGAAAAATATAACAATCTTTTAAATACAATGGGAGTTCCTAAGCCTAAGCTAACTCCTGAACAAAGAGCTCAAAGAAGAATGGGCTTTGCAAATCAAAGAAATCTTTACTGGAGAAAATGTGCAGTAACAAATAAAAAAATATTAACTAACTATCCTCCCGAATCTAGAGTTCCTATTTACGATATCTCTTATTGGTATTCTGATTCTTGGGACATGTTTGCTACTGGTAGAGATTTTGATTTCAGCAAAACTTTTTTTGAACAATTTAGTGAATTGCTTAAAGTAGCTCCTAGGCCTAATTTGCAACGTAGCCCTGAGTATGATGAAAATTCTGAATACACTAATTACGCTGGTAAGAATAAGAACTGCTATATGGTTTTTGATTCAGATAAGAACTGGGATTGTTATCATTCATATTCAATTAATTCTTGTAGAGATGTGCTAGATTGCTTTCGTTTAGATGAGTGTGAATTATGTTACGAGTGTGTTGATTCAAGCAATTGTTATGGTTCTAGCTTTTTACAAAATTGTAACAATTGTAGTGAGTCTTATTTTCTTAAGAATTGTATCGGATGCTCTAATTGTTTTGGGTGCGTGAATGTTAAAAATAAAAGTTACTGTTTCTTAAATCAACAATACTCTAAAGAAGAATATTTCAAAAAACTAAAAGCGGTAAATATTTCTAATAGAGATAGCTTAGAGAAGTTTAGAGGGCAATTTATTGAATTTTCTAAGCAGTTTCCACAACGTTTTATGCAAGGTGTGAATAATGAAAACGTGATTGGGGATTATCTGAATAATAGTAAAGATGCTTATTTTTGTTTTGATTCAAGAAAGCTATGGGATTGTTTTTATATCCAACAAGCTTTTGATGATGCAAAAAACAGTGTCGACTGTACTGAAGTTGGAGATGGAGTCGAATATTGCTACGAGTGTTGTTACTTAGGTTATGGCGGGCAAAATAACAGATTTAGCACACATTGTTTAGGGCAATCATCTTATTTAGATTATTGTTATTACTGTCCGTTTAGTAACGATTGTTTTGGCTCAATTGGTCTACATCATGCGCAGTATAGTATTTTAAATAAAAAATATTCAAAAGATGATTACAATAAGCTTAAGTCGAAGATTATAGAACACATGAAAGAAACTGGAGAATGGGGAGAGTTCTTCCCAGCTAGTCTTTCTCCTTTTCCTTATAATATCACTCATGCAAGCGAGTACTTCCCATTAAATAAAGAAGAAGCTAGAAATTTAGGTTATGCTTGGAGAGAGGAAGAGGAGAAACAAACTAGTCAGGATGGAGTAAGTTTACCAAAAACAAGTTCTGAAATTGATGAAAGTATTACTAGTGATCTTTTAGTTTGTGCTGCGACTAATAAAAACTATAAATTTCAAAAACAAGAGCTTAAAGTTTATAAGATGCTTAATTTGCCTTTAAGTGCATATTGCCCTGATTTCCGGCATTTAAATAGAGTGAAACTTAGAAACTCAAGAGTCTTGTATGAGAGAAAGTGTGACTCGGTAGGACAAGAGATTTTTACTACTGTTGCTCCAAATAGAGTAGAAGAAGTTTTTTGTGAAAAAGCTTTTCAAGATGCTTTAGAATAGTTTTATTTGTAATTATGAATTAGCTGCTAGAAAATTTTTTCTCTTATTTTCCAAAAGTGTTTTTGTTTTCTAGCAACTATATACATCGGTATTCTGAATTTATCTTTATTAGCAATTGCTTCGTCAACGCTTTTGATTAGAATTTTATTTCCAGGCATGCGATTATGCATTCTTGTAAAGTTGTAGTAAAAAGATTTCGCTTGGGTGTTATTGTTAATATAAAAAATTTCACTTAAATACTGAGCGTCTAAATCGTAATATCTTACTTCAAGTCTCTCTTGGTTATTCTCGTCAGTCTTTTTCTCGAAAGTAACAGTATCAGGTCTTAGAACATGAGCATCTTTTAATGCCATTGCCTCTTTTAACTTGGTATCGTTATCAACTAACATAGAGTTACATTGGTTGCAGGACTTTGCTGCTATATCATTTTCAGCCCCACACATTTCGCAATTTTTAAAACGATATCTAAAACCACAAGGAACAATCTCTAGACTGTTAGGATCGATTATTGCGCCCTTGCATTTTCTGCCGTAGTGCTCAATTACAACACCGTCTTCATTAGTTAGGCCCCAAAAATCATTTACATGCTCACACATAGGACAACCTACTTCTACTTCTACAGAATCTTCATTTGGTTTTCTTTCTCCAATTTCAGGTCTGTAAATATCATGGACAACACCAGTGTAATCTAGGACTAAGCAATCTTCTTTCCCTGGGCTAAGTCTTAGTCCTCGACCCACTATTTGTTGGTAAAGACTAACAGACTCAGTTGGTCTAAGTATTGCTATTACATCTACATGTGGAGCATCAAAGCCTGTGGTTAGAACAGATACATTTACAAGGTATTTAATTTCTTTATTTTTAAAACTTTGGATAATTGCATCTCTTTGCTCACTTGGAGTATCCCCGATTACAATAGAAGAATCGTTTTTAGGGAGATAGCTCAGAATTTCTTCAGCATGTCTGATAGTGGAAGTAAAAATAATTACAGCATTTCTATCTGCGCTCATTTCTACAATGTTTTTAATAATTACAGGTGTTATGCGAGTTTGATCTTTTAAGACTTTTTCAATTTCTTTAATTTCATAACGTTGCCCCTTATTAAGTTTTAAACTAGAGAAATCATAAGAAGCAACAGGAGCATCAATTTGTATTGGTGGAGTTAGATATTTATGCTCAATCATGTAGTTGATGCTTAATTCGTATAGACAACGCTTAAAAAACTTTTTTTCTTCAGTCCGTAAGAAGCCACTATTGTGGTATTCGTAGATCCAACCAGTATCTAATCTATAGGGTGTGGCAGTTAGACCAAGCATACAAATATTTTTCTGTGCAGAAACTAATTTATTAATCACTTGTGCGTATTGAGTGTCCGTTTCAAAAGAGACTCTATGGCATTCATCTATTACTAGTAATGAGAAGTCTTCAAAAAAGCTTTTTTCAGCTCGTGCTACAGACTGTATGCTTCCAAATATAACTTTTGATTTTCTATCTTTTTGATTTAGTCCAGCAGAGAAAATTCCAGGAGTTAAGCCGTAGCTTTTAAATTTTTCGCTATTTTGTTCCACTAGTTCTTTAACATGAGTAAGAACTAGAACTCTACCTTTTGCTATTCTAGCTAGTTCTGCAATTACAAGGCTTTTTCCTGCTCCAGTAGGAAGAGCGATAACTGCAGGCTCTCTAAGCTTCTTAAAGTGCTGAATTACGGCATTTACTGCTTCTTGTTGATAATTCCTTAGTTTATAGGCCATGTGTTCGTAATCATTAAATATCTTTATTCTAAATGCTACAAATCATTACTTTTTAGCATAACAATCTAAAGGCGTTAAGTCGTAGATTAAAAAAGGCACCGCACCCTTTTTTCTATCAAAACTAGTATTGGAGGTTTTCATGGGTTTAGCAAATAGGAAGTTTGTATCATCAGCTTCTAAAAAGAAGGTATCAAAGAAGAAGTCTTCTTCTAAGAAGATAAAAAAACTCTCACGTAAAGGAATCGATAGTTTAATAGTTGAGCACAGAGACCACGGTAGAAGATTAGCGTGGAGTTTTCTTAGCGGCTGGCGAATTAGAATGCCGCAGGATGAGGTAGTTAGTATTGTTGGAGCTGCTCTATGTGAGGCAGCAAATAGATTTGACCCGGGTAGAGAAGTAGCATTTAAAACTTTTTTCTTTTACCACTTGCGTGGAATGTTACTTAAAGAAATCTCTAGAATGGTTAAACAAAAAAATTTAATGCAAATTAGCAATCATCATAGTGAAGAGGGAATAACTTTAGAAACCCAGACTTCTGCAAGTTGGGATTATCCGTTAATGGAAAGCAGGACTCCTGAAAAACTTATACAGAAAAAACAATTATCTAATTTTTGTTTAGATGCATGTGAAAAGTTAGATGATTTAGAAAAAGAAGTTTTGATGCGATATTTTGTTAACGATCAACCATTGGTAGAGATAGCAAAAAATCTTAGTTACTGTAGATGCCATATTTCTAGAGTAAAGAGTAAGGCTTTAAAAAAGTTATCTACTTATCTACAACAGGCTCTAGGTAAAGATTTAGAGGATATTGATAATATTAAGATGCCAATTAAGAAGATGAACAAAAGAGCATTGAGTGCTTATAAAGGTGGTAGAGGGCGGAGGAAAAGAGAGTAGGTTCCCTTTAAGCTTTCGTACGCAATAAAATAAGAGATTAGATTTTCAGC
>CAYOZL010000071.1:0-3859 GCA_964408435.1 uncultured Bdellovibrionales bacterium
AAGATAGAACTGCTAATACAGTAGTATCAACTGCTCCTGTTATTAAAGCTCCTAAGGTTAAGTCGGTAAGGAGAGCTAGATTAAAACCAAGAGCTTACACTGCTCCTGTTTCTTCAGCTCCTAAAATTGTTGCGAATAAGACTATCCCTTTAGCTAAAACAACTCCTTTTATAAAGACAGCAAAAGCAAATGAAATTCCTTTAGCTAAGACATTCCCAATTGATAAGCCTATAACTAAAGTTGTTGAATCCGCTGCAGTTACTACAGCTATTCCTACTGCTAAAGTTATTAGTAGCACTTCAATTAGCCAGCCTGTGATCACTAATCCAGCAGTTAGTAGCACTGCTAAAACTGTAGGTAAGGCAGTTGTAAATTGTTCTGATGCAGAAGCTGAGGCAACTAGAGCTAGAACTGCTGCAACAGATACTGATAAAATCTTTTATTACAGAAGAGCATTAAGACTTTGTAATACAAAGCCAAACTTTCATATTGAAATAGGTAAAGTATATGCTTCTATTGGCAGAAAAGAAGAAGCAGAGTTAGAGTTTAGTAAGGCTTTAGAAATAGATCCTAATAACTCTGAAGCTCAAGATGAGCTAACTATCTTGATGCTAGATGGTGTTAATTAATCATTAACTTAGCCATTATTAGAGGGCTGTTCGTCAAATCTATAGTATCAGAAGGAAAACCATGAAGCTTAGTTTGAAAAAGAGAATAGCCCTACTTATTACCCTATCTTTATTATTTTCATCTTGCAGTGCTCATTTCACTAACTGGCAAAAAGGTGCGCTAACAGGTGCAACTTTGGGTGCAGGAACTGGTGCAATAGTTGGAAGCCAAAGTGGTAATGCAGGTCCAGGTGTGGCAATTGGTGCAGGTCTTGGTGCATTAGCTGGAGCAGTGCTTGGTCAAAGAGTTGATGTTGCAGAAAGTGAGAATAAAGAGCTTGAGAAAAAAGTAGCTCTTACTCAGTCTCAGTTAGATGAGAACAGAAAATTAATTGATGAGCTTAGAAAAAGAGGGGCTGATGTCCAAGGAACAGAGAGGGGAGTAGTTGTAAACTTACCAGATATTCTTTTTCAATTTGATAGGGCTGAGCTAACTAATAATGCTAGAATAACAATCTCAGAGATTTCAGAAGTAATCACAACTGTAAAAGATAGAAATATTTCTATCGAGGGGCACACGGATTCAATTGGTAGTGTTCAATACAATAAACAGCTATCACAAAAGCGAGCTCAAAATGTTTCTAACGAGCTTGGTTATAAAGGAGTTCCGTCACGACAAATGTCTGTAACAGGCTACGGTGAAGGCGCGCCTATCGCTACAAATAATACAGATAGGGGTAGGGCTAGAAACAGGCGTGTCGAGATTATTATCGAGAACTAGGCTGTGAGTAACTAATCTAAGACTATGTTTTTCTTATGAAACCTTGAAACAAATAAAGTAAATAATGTTTTTTACTAGAATAAGCGTTCTAGTAAAAGCTAATGATAACGGCTTGTTAACTATGTCGGCTTTCTGTTAGCTTACTCCCGTTAAGGTAGAGAGTTCCTCTCAATCTTTAGAAATCAACTTTTCTTAAAAAGTTCAAATTACTGAGTAGAAGAATTATTTTAGTTCGGATCATATTTTTCAGTTTACTGTTGTTGATGCAAACTAATTATTGTCATTTTCTTTATTTTGAAAATGGCTGTCACTATAGAGGTTGGGGAAGTAGAGGTTAGTGATATTCATTTATTTTTTAGCTTAATTTCTGCTAAGGAGGGAACTCTGAGTCAGAAGTCGAGTTCATTGTGAACCCGATGCAATTTCTTTGGTCTCAAACTCAGGAGACTTCGAGTGAAGAAGACAAAAACTACAGGTAAGAAAAACGGCAATCCTAAAATGTTTCTGAAGCCGCAAGGCTGTGAAGAAACAGCAGTCAATACGGGAAACAACGCGTATGAGAGGGGGAACATAGCCTGCATGTTGTCACACAACAAAAAAGGTTGTGTGCCTTTGATATATCGGTCGTTTTTCTCGAAAACGTTCGACGTACCGCCAGAAGAAGTTCGCGTACAACCGAACCATGCTATTTATCGAATCGATGCTCCTTGTGCCAAGATTGTGGGAAGACATAATGAGCTTGGGATTATTCCTGAAGCTTATGTCTCGCAGGTAGCAAGGGTTCTAGAGATAGAAGAATCGGAGATTCGTTACGCGCCTGATATGACCGTGTATCCAGAAGATGGACTTGAGGATAGCGTGGACAGAAAGGCTTTTCAAAAAATTCTTGAACACGACAGACGCGGAATCGTTCCAGAATCCGAAGTGTTTCTTGTCTCAAGGTTGCTGGGGAAGCCTATAGAAGAAGTTGGCTTTCAGTTAGACTTCTCAGCATACGTTCCAGGTCACGAAGACATTGAAACGATTCTCTTCCACCGTCACTTCGATATGATCCCCGAGCATTACAAGGCAAGGGCTGAGCAGTTGATTGAAGAAGACGAAAAGAAGAGAGCAGAAGAGGAAGTAGCAACAGCAAACGCCTAGTTTTGTACAACAACAAAAAATGAAAGGAGGTAATTTAAGCGGACTATCGGAGATGATTATTTCTGTTAGACGCATCATTAGCGTTTTTAACAGTGATAGCCATCTTCTAAGTAAATAAAACCGTCTTAGCTTTTTTACCTGTATTTATAGATACTTAATTTAAATACATCACTTAACAGCAATCTGGGTATAACAATACACACAGTAAATTTGTTATTATTACGGGTAGAAGAATCATTAAATTTAATTAGTGGTTTGGTCACAGCCTTCCCTTATGGTTTTTGTGAGCTATTGAGCTTGCTAGGGGTAAAGTGACGATCTGGATTCTTTGAAAGGATTCATATGTCGAGTTCCATTTTTGTTCCAGGCTTTTTTCTTCTTGGCTTTGCTGCAATGGCAGCATTGCCGATTGTCATCTTTGTCATTGTTGCAGTTGGCGTTTGTGGTGTAGTGTCGTCGTTTTTCTCGAAGGGAGAACAGATTTCGACGCGAAAATCCGTGGGTTGCTTCGATGGAGAGTAGTTGCTCCTCATCTGAATAGCTACAGAGATTCATACTCGTCCTTGGATGCAGCCTTTTGAACGAGGAGGCTAATTCCAGGGGCGAGACTTTTTTCAGTAAATTCTTACAAGAAAGGTTATAATGAAAGTTCTGACCAACTGTTCCTAATTAAAATTATAAATTTACATTAAGCCTTTTTTCTCTATTTGCTCTAGTTTTTTAGACTAAGACCAAGATTAAGATTAGGATTAAGACTTTCAATGCTAGGATTGCTAAAAAGTCATAGTTTAGATAATGGTTTAATTGTAAATAGATTTTTTAAGTTTCAGTTTAATAAGAGTAGAAGCATTAAATATTTTAATTAGGAAGGTACAGTCTCTGCCTCCCAATGTTTTTTATGTGTACTAAATGGATGTACACAAGGGTTTGAAAGTTTCACTAGCTTTCTATAAAAATGTAGACAAGGATCCTTCATGGAGGATTGTATGAGTTCGCTGAATTTGTTGCCAGTCGGTATTATCGTGGCAATAGCTCTCGTTATTTTTGCCTTTGTTGTTTTTCGCGCGCGAGCGAAGAGTAAGGGCAGGGTAAAACCGACTCTCATCGAAGACTTAGAGATCCAACGACCACCGCATGATTACTACGATACGTAGAAATTGCGCGGCTCTCGTTATGTCGGTGTTGCATTTGAAAATAATGCAACACCGACTTTTTCTCTTTTTTTATATGCGTTTTTGTAGACAGAAACTGCACCGTTCTTAATTAAAACTATTAATTTACATTAAGCTTTTTTCTTAGTCTTAGTCCTAGTCTTAATCTTAGTCCT
>CAYOZL010000071.1:3959-10362 GCA_964408435.1 uncultured Bdellovibrionales bacterium
TCTTAGTCCTAGTCTTAATCTTAGTCCTGGTCCTGGTCTTAGTCCTAGTCCCAATCTTTTTGAGACCAAGACGAAGACTAAGACTAAGACTAAGATTAAGATTAAGACTAGGATTAGGAATCTTTCAAGCCAATAAAATTCTAATCGAAATAG
Organism: uncultured Bdellovibrionales bacterium; assembly: GCA_964408435.1. Lineage (GTDB taxonomy): Bacteria > Bdellovibrionota_C > UBA2361 > SZUA-149 > CAYOZL01 > CAYOZL01. The sequence goes on from CAYOZL010000071.1 coordinate 4,113, forward strand.
TGGGTTATAATATAAACCCAAGGAATAATCGCGGCGAAAAGATAAACACAAGAGAGTGTCCCAATAACATCTTTTACAAAGGGAGCACGCTTAGCTAGTGCAGTTAATCCAGCAATAATAAATATCGCTGCAGCTTTTACTATAAAAAGCGCTTTATCTGGACCGTACTTAAGCATTAAGTCTTTTAAAAATGGATTTCCCTCTCCACTAATTCCAAATCTTGCAACTCCAATAGAGGTAAGCATTCCATCTGCTATTTGGAGCGATACGAAAAAAATTGCGAAATATATTAATTCTCTAGATGGTTTTTCAATCTCTAGGATAATTGTTTTGTCTCTAGGTAGGGTAAAGATATATGTATTTTTCTTGAAATCTCTATCATCAAGAATTTGGCTATTTGTAACTTCAAATGAAGGTTCATTTGAGAGTGTAAAGATTAGCGTATCTTTATGGCCTGTATCGTTAAGGCTAGAATCTGTTTCTACCATTTCTTCCATGTCTTTATATCGACATTAGATGTGAAATAGTTAAAAAGAGTTATTTCTTAACTTTTTCTCGTATTCTTCAGTCTCTTTTTTAACAACTGGGAACAGTAGTAAGAGCGCGATAATATTAGGGATTACCATGATTCCAAAGATGCTATCAGCCATGTTTATAATAGTTGTAAGTGGCCAAATACAGCCAACTATTGCAGCTAGGCAAAATATAATTTTATAGGGAATAATTGCCTTATTTCCGAATAAATAAACTGCACCTTGCTGGCCGTAGTAAGACCAACTAATAATTGTTGAAAAGGCAAATAGCGCAACAGCTACTGGGATAAAGTAAGTTCCAAATCCAGGTAAGCCTTTATCAAATGCAGCAGCAGTAAGGTTCACTCCAGTCTCTGGTCCTGTCCAAACACCTGTAATGTTAATTAGCAAAGCAGTCATAGTGCAAATTACAACTGTATCAATAAATGGTTCTAGTAATGCAACGACTCCCTCTCTAACAGGCTCATCAGTCTTTGCAGCCGAGTGAGCAATCGCAGCAGTTCCAAGTCCTGCTTCATTTGAAAACACAGCTCTTCTAACTCCTTGAATTAAAACTTGCTTTACTCCTGCTCCAGTAAAACCTCCAGCAGCAGCAGAGCCTGCAAAAGCAGAGGAGAAAATATTTGAAATTACTTCAGGCAGTTTTTCTATATTTGTAAATATAACTATTAAACAACCAATTACATAAAGAGCTGCCATTGATGGCACTAAATAACTTGCAACACTTCCTATCCTTTCAATTCCGCCTATTATTACTATTGCAGTAAAAACAGCTAACACCACTCCTGTTAATATTGGAGGAACGGAAAAGCTACTTTCTAGTATTGCTCCTACTTGATTAGCTTGGAACATATTAGCAGCACCTAGTGCTGCAACGATAATGCAAAAAGCAAAAAGATAAGAAAGTGAAATGAACTTTTTACCTAAGCCTTTCTCGATGTAATACATCGCCCCACCGTTAATACTGCCATCTTCGTTAATCTTTCTGTATTTAAGACTAAGTGTGCACTCAGTATATTTACTAGCCATTCCGATAATACCAGCGAGTATCATCCAAAGAGTAGCCCCAGGCCCCCCCATCTTAATAGCAACTGCAACCCCTGCAATATTCCCTAGTCCAACTGTTCCAGATAAAGCAGTGCAGAGCGCACCAAAATGATTAATCTCTCCTTTGTCATTCGGGTCATCAAATTTACCTCTCACAACATCTATTGCATGTTTAAATAATCTAAACTGAATTCCTCGTAGCATTACAGTGAAATACAAACCAGCACCAACTAGTAGGCACACCATCGGTAAGCCCCAAATAATTCCTACTAAATCTGCAAAAAATTTATCCATGCTTTACTCCAAGATGAGAGGTGAGACAGTTGACTTAGTCTGATTTTTAGTTTTAAAACTGTCGTTTAATGTTACAAAAAATCAGACTAAGTCAACTGTCTTGTTGTTTTCGATTGCCTTTGGCAATATGGCAATATATCTATTTTTTATTAATTCACAAAGTAGAATAATATGAGCTTTATTGCAGATGGTCATATCCACCTATACCCAAATTTTGATTTAAATCAGGTCTTAATTGCTTCACATCAAAAATTACAAGAACTAGGCAAGGCTGATAAAGTAGTTTTATTCTCAGTAGAACCACAAGGGCAGTTTGAATTTCAAAAAATTAAAACTGGTGAAAGAGAACTTCCTGAAAATTGTGAAATTATAAAAGAAGTTAGCGAGAACATAATTCAACTTAAAACAGAGCACGGAGAGAATCTCTATCTAGTAGCTGGAAGGCAAGTTGTTACAAAAGAAAAACTAGAATTCTCAGTTTTATTCTCAACCGAAGATATTTTAGATGGCTTAAGCTTTGAGCAGTTAAACAGTAGCATTGGAAGTTCAGTCCTAACTCTAAATTGGTCTCCAGGAAAATGGATGTTTGAAAGAGCAGAAGTAGTTAAAAAACTAGTTAATGAAAATCCAGACTTAATTTTATGCGATACAGCTTTAAGATTTACAGGCTTTCCTTTACCCGAAGTCATGAAATTAGAAAATAACATAATAGCTGGAAGTGACCCTTTTCCACTTCAAGATGAAGAGCAAAGAACCGGAACTTACGGTTTTATTTCAAAAAACAATTTAGATTTTAAAGAAGCAATACTAGAAGGCGATTTAGAAATAATAGGCAAAAGACTAAGCCCAGTTGAAGTAGCCAAAAAGTTATTTAATTTAAAAAAAGAAAAGCTAAATAAGAAATTTAAAAAGAAAAACTCTGCGCTCTCTGTGCCCTCTCAGCTATTTTACTAAAGTAAAATGCCTTCGGCACGCTACTCTGTGAGAGATCTTATTTATATCTCCTCTGCTCATTGATCCCAAGCCGAGTAGCAAACTTATCTTCTATTAAAATATCCTCAGGAAGTAGTTTGTTTTCTTCCAACCAAAGATAAATTTTTTCAGCTGCTAAACGATGCGCAATTTCATTCGGGTGTCTGTCTATTCCAGGTAGAACCTGAAGTCTTTCTAAAGGGATATTTTTATAAGTATCGGATAAGTCAAGATGACTAACATTTATTTTACTTAATAAATCATCAACTTTTTTGTGAATAGAATAAAAAGGATAAGTCTCATCCATTGGCAAACCAAAAAGAGGAAAGGTTACAGCGACAATAGGTTTTTTAGCTTGTTTAACACTGCTAGCAATTTGACTCATGGATTTTTCAAAAATAGCGTAGTGTTTTTTATGTTCAAATAAATCTAGAAAATACTTTGCATATGCTTTATGAGATTTATTGTTATGAAGTTTCTGCATTACAAAATTATAAAGCTTAAATTTTCCAAAAAATGTATCAGGCGCTTTATAGGGCCCAAATGGATCGTCTTTATTCTTTTGCTCTTTGATTGCTGAAGGTCTATGAGCTTTATACTCAGGGTCGTTAAGAGTAATTTGAAGTATTACTAAGTCTGCTTGTTCTTCTATCACTTTTTTTGCAACTGCTACTTCATGGCTAGTTGAGTAAGCTGGAACACCGTAATTAATTACCTCCGTCCTTCTAGAATTTAAGTTGAGCATTTGTTCCAGTTTTGAAACAAAAGTATCAGTGTATTGCATGTATGGAGCGAAAGTGAATGAGTCTCCGATTACTGCTATTCTGAAAGTATCCTTAGGTTTTACTGCTGAGTATTTATGAGATTGCATTGTAGGCATGTCTCTAAAATAAAAAATTGGCCTATCATCCCATTTAACTTGTTTTTTTTTAGGAACTATTCTTAGAGCGACTTCTGCAAGCATGAAGCATAGAAGTAAACTAAATAAAGATAACACTAAGTTTTTCATTGAAGAATGATTAACACATTAATTAGTTCAATTAAATTAATTATTTACTTTGTGTCTCTAAAAACTTTGTGCCCTCTGTGCTAGCAATGTAAACCCAAGCCTTTTGCCCAGACTCAAAGACTTCCAAAACTCTTTTGTAGTTCTCTTCTTCATAGGTATCAGCTTTTAAAAGTTCTTCCTTTGTAACTTCAAAAATTACACCATTTACTTTATCAGATTTTTTCCCTGTATAGTTTAAAATTGGATGATGAGTTTCATTACTACTAGCAAGAACGATAGGGTCTTTAATTTCTATCTTGTTTATTCTATACCCAAGGAGAACATTTTCTTCACCCTTTAGTGTCCTACCAAAAGTATCTAACTGAACATTTTCGTATTGTAGGGTTCCGTATGAGAATAGTCTTTGCACTATCTAGCTTGCAAAGTGTTGTTGAAAACTAAATCTGCAACTTTATTACCCATTATTATTCCTTCAGAGCTGTCAAAATCAAAATGTATTCCAAGAAAAACTCTACTTTGTCCGTTCTCTAATTCCGCTTCAGATAAAGATGAAAAGAAGCGAGGTCTTAATGGTCTTATAGTTCCAGAGTTATCAGCTGTCTTGCCGTTAAGCTCATCAGAAGTAAAGGAGAAGCGAATATCGTCTTTTCCGAAAAAATTTCTTAAAGTTTGAAACAGCGCACCACCAAAAGTTGCATGTCCTGATACGTATGTTGGAAAAGGCGGAGTAAAGTTATTAGAAAAAAGATTACTAGCAGGAGCTCCAATTGGAGTGAAGTTCGGGTCTCCTCTTGTTAAGCTGTTTCCATCTCCTTTTCCACTTGGCCCGGTACCAAGGTCAGCTTCTCTAATTGCAGTTATGGGTCTCCAAAAATTATAAAAGTATTTACTATCCCATGAGGCAAGCCCCGCATCTGCTAGGGCAATATTTGCTAAAGCGAGCAGTCTTGCTAGATCCGCCTGGTTAGTCATATTTTCAATTTTAGAAATATGATTAATTATTTGATTATACATTCTAGTAGGAGCGCATAAAGATGGAGTGCCGTCATATGCCCAGTAAATTCCAATTAAAGTTTGTTCATCGGTTCTCTCAGTTGGTGTCTCAATTCCATTGCCCCCAAGTGCATAAGCCTCTGCGTAGCTTCTTGCATATCTAGCACTACTAAGTACAGGGGGAGGAGGAGCTCTAAACTGTGAAGCGCTATTTAGCATAAAAGGTCTGACTTTAGACCAGTTAGGAGTATATACCCCTTGGTCAATATTCGTAGGATCAACTCTCCATTTCCCTGGCTCATCACTGAAAGTATAAGACTCTGATTGGGTAGAGTCATCTGAGCCATCCCCGGTTCTATTTTCAATAATTGCTCTAGCAGCATTTCTACCAACATTAATCCCAGAGTTTTTTAATTCATTATCATCGATTAATTCCATATCTGTGTTGTAGAAAGAATTAATTCTATTTTCTTGTTTAGGATATAGGCTTAGTAGAATGTCACTAGCAGCTTTTATTACTGCAGCTTCTATCGATGCTGAATTAGCTATATCCATATCTTGAATGTTGGTATAGGTTTGATACTTTTGCTCAATTGATTGAATCGCATAATGCATTGCAATATGAACCATTGCCATCGCTCTACTCGCTCTAGTTGGTCCTAAGTGTTCTCTTGCTCCGCCTTCTGAGTGATCTACTCCTGAAGTATCAACTGCAATCCTACTCCATCTAGCTACAATTCCTTCAGGGACACTAAAATTATTATCTGGCGAAGAAGAGTTGCATGAGCTTAGAAAAAACAAATTGCTATAAATTTAAAGATTTTTAAAAACATATTGGATTGTTGCCTTTTTGCTTACCTAAGTTGAAAAGAAATTAACTAGTTATTTTAATGCCTTATTAGGGTGGAAATAGTCAAGTAAATTATATAACCTGTCTCCTGAGAGATGCTCAGATAATCGCTGCTTTATTGTGGAGGAAAGTCGGGACACCGTAGAGTAGGTTGGCTAATAACGATAGCCTGGGGCGACCCAGAGCAAAGTGCCACAGAAAATAAACTGCCTAGTATTTATTTATTAGGTGAGGGTGAAACGGTGAGGTAAGAGCTCACCAGTAAGTTAGGCAACTAACTTAGCTAGGTAAACCTCAGCTGGTGCAAGGCCAAATGAAAAGCAGTTAACGCAAGTTAACCTCAGCTACTCGTTGAGATTGCTTTTGGGTAGTGTCGCAAAGATGAATGATTATCGTCAGCCGTAGCCTCGGCGAAGGCTGGTAACAGAATCCCGCTTATCGAGCGCTCTCACTTTTTTTATTTAAACTATTGCAAAGTCAGCTTAGAGTATCTATGCAGTCTTAGTCTTAGTCTTAGTCTTAGTCTTAGTCTTAGTCTTAGTCTTAGTCTTA
>CAYOZL010000072.1:0-8301 GCA_964408435.1 uncultured Bdellovibrionales bacterium
AAGTGAGAACTAAATCCAATCAAAGCACAAATAGAAATAAATAATCTTTCAAAAGAATGTAAATCTCTAAAAAGTAAATAAGTTAAATCAAAAGTTATGATAGCTGCTGGAATACTATGCATAATCCCACGATAACTTACAGATCTTAGAGCAAGCCGATTAAAAAGTAGCTTCGTTATTAAATAAGAAAAAACTACTAACAAAGCATATCTAGTTACTCCACCATTTCTAAACTCAGGAATAAATTCTATTGCCACTAGTGGAAGAACAGCTGCGAGAATTAAACCTAATTCTTTACCTGTATTTTGAGAGTCTGAATCTATGTCTGGAAGAATTGATGCAATAAAAGTTACTACTCCAGATAACAAACAAAGTTCTTCAGGAAGCCTAAGGAAAAAATATGCGGAAAGTACTACTATAGTTGAGACTAAAAATGAGATAGGGGAGCTTCTTTTCATAGTTAATAAATAATAGATTATTCTTAACTAGAAAAGTGTTATTTTAACGTCTTTTGTTTAAAATTTATATTTAATGAATTTTTAGAAGTTAAACTAAATGCTTATAATTATATGACTGACGGTGAAATTTACCTTATTGATAAAACATTTAAATTTTAAAAGAACAAACTACGGATTCTGAGACACAAATTTGCCCTCCTCCGACATGTTCACTTTTTGTTGAAATTGTTGCTAGTGCAAAATGATCCCCGCCTTCTTCAACATGCTCAAGAGACATTCCTGCACCATGTTTAGGATTTGGAAATACTCCTTGGTCAAAATATTTCTGTCCTCCATGTTTAGTTACGAACACTCCCTTAAAGTGTTCTTTAGTTCCTATACCTTCAAATTCACTTCCCATGGCGAGCTCTGAATTATTGGCAAATAAAATATCGCGAACATCTCCTACGATACTTAGAGGTCTTTCTTCACCGCTTACAGGGTCATATTCATATACTCCGCACCAGCTCATCCAATTTTTGTTAGGCCATTTAATACGATGTCCGCATATGTAGAGCTTATCTTTAAATGCCCTTAAAGTATTAAATCTGCTACTTTGTCCGTAGATATCGATTCGAACAACTTCCCATTTCCCCTCAACAAACTGATACAATTCTGTACTCGTAAGCGCGTAAAGTTCATTTTTAAATGATAGCAACTTCTGAATATCTAAAACTAGAGGCTCTCCCAGCATCTCGTAGTTTTGTTTTTGAGAGTTCCAAACAAGGACAACACTTTGACAGTGTTCATGATACCTACGCGCGCCCAAGAAACCTTTTTTTTCTAAGATTTCATCAAATGGATCATTTGACTTGTATGCACACTCTAACTTCTCAACAAAACCAACTACAAGTTGTCCATTATGAACACACATTGAGCTGGGTCGATATTTTTGACTTTTCAAAGCAATTTCTCCTGCCCCGTCTACAACGCTAAGCGAGTTAGCCTGTATAAGTTCACCGAAGCCACCTTCGTTAACTGAAGTCAACTCCGTAGGAGAGACATGAGTTAAGTTCTCCATAGAAGGTTTTTCTTCACTAATAGCTGGTCCTGTATCTACGGCGGAAACACACGCAAGCTCAGAAGTAGAAATCAATTCCAATCCTTCTGGCCCTGCTAAAAGCAAGCCGTCACGAGTTTGAAGAACGTCGTGAACTAAGCTAAGACCGATAGGCTTACTTGTTGTATCCCAAATTTTATCGGAGCGAAGCCAAGCAATATTTTCAGCAGGCATATTAGTATGCATAGTTGAACTGCTTTGATCGAAAATCAATTGGCTAAAATCGCCAAAGACTACCAACTGCCCATTTAAATACCTTGCTTTAGCAGGCCCGTTAAAACGGCAAGAGAGAACTTGTGAATTGAGTGCTGAATCTGAAATCGACTTCATGACTACTCCAAGAACAAATGTTAAAAAATAAACAAATAGGTTCTGAAAACATCATTCGAGAATCCATATATGTTTAGTTACTCCTTTTATTCTTAATAAAAAAAACAAAAGGAATAACTAAAGAATACGGATTAAAAAAACTATATTAATTTCACCATCGCCTTATTAGGTAAGGCGATGAAAAATAGCATCTGCTCAATTAAGGAATTTAAATAAAGACCAATATCATAGCTAAAGACAGAAAAAATATCAATTTCTGTTTTTAGTATTATTTAAATTCTAAATTAACAAATTATTAAACAAAAACTTGCTTATATATTAGAGGTGAAGAAACTAGTATGTTGCCCGAATAGACTGAAAAATCTACTAGATCATTATTATCAATACTTTTAACTACTGCCCCAGCCTCACTAGCTATAATACTAGCCGCAGCTACATCCCAAGGCTTAATAGACTCTTGAAAAAAAGCCTCTATCCTTCCATCAGCTAACCATGCAATATCTAAAGCACTCGCTCCTAAAGATCTAATTTTCCCAAAATTATTAATAAACTTTAAATACCAAAACTTCTTTTCTTCAAAATGAGAAGTTGAAAAATCAGGAACCCCAATTGCTAACATTGAATTTTTAGAATTATCTTTTCCACTAACTGAAATTTTCTTATTAGTGAACCCTCTATAACTTACAAAAGCACCCTTACCCTCTTCTGCAAAAAACATTTCCCTAGTATCAAAAACAACACCAAGTATTGGTTTAGAATTTTTCACTAAACCTAATGAAAAAGCAAAGTGCGGTAACTTACTTGCAAAATTAGATGTTCCATCAAGTGGATCTAAAATCCAACAATATTCTGCTTTCTCATACCTTGACCAATCCTGCTCCCCTGCCTCTTCCCCTAAGACTAAAAAATCAGGAGTAAGCTCCTTTAGCTCTTTACGAACCATCTCCTCAATTTCAATATCAATATTAGTAACAAAATCCGCCAAAGACTTCTCCCGAACCTCAAACCCTTTCCTCTGCCCTTCAGACATTATTTTCCCTGCCTTTAATGCAAGCGATTTAGTAATTTCAAGATAGTTCATTCTTACTTATTTCCAGATTTAACATGACTCATAGCACAAGATTACCTTATATTATGTCTCTTTGCCTAATTATTGCAGAGCCAAAGTTAATTATATTCTTTTCTGGATTCTGGAGCATTTGGGTAAGTTTAAAAGGGATACACAGGTATCGCTTTTAAACTTACTCGAATGCGTAGGCCTCGGAAAAATCGTCCTAAACGATTTTGAGAATGAAGAAAAGAATATAATTAACTTTGGCGTATCTATCGGATAGGATTTAAACAAAAAAAAGCTCAGTAGCGGGAACTACCGAGCGAGATAGAAGCGGCTCTTATTGGCCTGAATTCTTCCACCATCTTTCATCATTACCAAGCACAAACTGCTTCTCATTCCCAGAGAGGTCAGTAAACTTAGCATATCCCTTAGATACTAATGTATCTTTGCTAATTTTCTTAGCTGTTCTTCCTTCCCACTCTGTAGCAGCAAACTCATTTGAGCCTTGAGAAGCAAGGTCATTACTATTACGAAGAGCAAGCGTAATTTTTCCCACTACTTTAGCAGTCTGAATTTTCAATGAATCATCAAATCCAACCGCTAAAGTTACAGTACTCTGTATTTTAGTACGCTCTCCTTCACCCTGGCTTAGCTTTTTAGTCTCCCCTCCATATGAAAGAACAACAGCATCTTCAACAGCAACCCTGGTCTTATAAACTCCTGACTCTTGGTCTCTGTGCGTTAAGAACACATCGACATGAGCGCCTGGAGTAGCCCACCCTTCGACACCAGTAATGGCATCTACTTCAATTGTTACCGCTCTATGACCAGGTGGTAACAAGTCTCCAATTCCGTATGTTGGAGGAGTAGGTGAAATTGTATTAGCAACAATTGGCTGATTTGGATTAAGTGCATCTGCACTATACATTCCAATTGCTTCAGGTAAACTTCTAACTGCGCCTTCAGGAACTTGATCTCTTGGCCAGTGAACTTCTCTTAAATTTGATGAATTTAGCTTAGTGCCTTTTTGTAGTTTAGAAATAGGAGCTATTAATACTACTGTTCCAAATGTCTCATCTGATTCAGTAACACTCGCTGATGTAGTTGTCTCTTTAGCTTGAGCGACTTTATCGTTGTAAACTAGTAGAGCTACAAATACTACTAAAGCGAATAATATAGTACTGCCAAAGACAAATACTGCTCGTTGTTTTCTTCTAATTAATGCCGGTGTTTGCGACAATCCTATTCTTTTCATAATACGTCTCCAAAGATATGGGTGCAATATCTCTAAATACATATCGTTAAAAAGTAATGCTTTGCTTCAGTTTATTTTCTTTACTTTCTAAATACTTAGCTTAAACTGCCCAACTTTCTTTAATATGCAGCTGTAAGTTGTTGATTCCATTATAAGAATTGATTTGAGGCTTATATGCGATATTTAGCTTTTTACTCTTTCTATAATTAGGATTATTAACCTGATTCCAAGCTATAGCTTCTCTAATAGAGTCATTTTGCTTAATTTTTAGCTTAATATGATTCTGACCAATACCAGTAGTTGAGATCACTTCAACATTCTTACTTACAAATAAGACCGAAGGATTACCAATACCAAAAGGAGCTAAGTATTGAATTTGATCAACTAAGTCTATGTTAATTTCAGATAGTTCCAACTCTAAGTCAGCTAATACTTCATACTCAGGCTCTTTTTCTTTAAAGGCATTACTAGCTAGCTCAATAAAACTTTTTTGAAAAATTTCTAGATTCTCAGGCATAAGAGAAAATCCTCCTGCCATTGAATGCCCACCTGAGTTAATTAAAATATTTGATAATTTAAATAAATTCTCAGCAACATGAAAACCCTTAACGCTTCTAACAGAACCTTTGATTACTTTAATCATTTCACCATCAACTAACTGCTCTCCTTCAGCCATTACGGCTGCGGGTCTATAGTGCTTTTCTACTATTCTCTGAGCTGCAATTCCTATAACCCCTGCATGAAAAGATTTATCGTATATTGCATAAGCTGCAGAATCATCTGAGCCAATTTGCTCTAAGCATCTATTTCTTACAGACTCTTCAATTGTTCTTCTTTCTAAATTAATTTTATCTATTTTCTTAGCTATCTTTGATGCTCTTTTTACATCATTAGTAGTTAATAGCTCGATAACAGAACTAGCATCCCCTAGCCTTCCTGCAGCGTTAATTCTTGGGCCAATAGAAAAAGAAATATGCGAACAACCAAAATTAGAATCTGAAGTAACACCTGCTACTTCTCTTAATGCCTGAATTCCAACTCGAGAAGTTTTTTTAATCTTTTCTATTCCTCTTCTAGAAATAAGCCTATTAGCATTTTTTAAAGGAACCATGTCGCAAATAGTTCCTAAAGCAGCTAAATCTAAATAATTTTTTGGATTAGCTTTTTCTTTATCTATTTTTTTATTTATTAAATCTAATTTAGTACTTAGATTCACTATCATCATCCAAACAACACCAGCTGCTGCAAGTTTTTCATCCCCAAAGCTACATCCATCTTGAGCTGGATTAACTATTGCATTTGCGTTTGGAAGTTTCTCTCCTGGTTGATGATGGTCAATAACTATTACTTTAAGACCGTTTCTTCTAGCATAAGAAACTTGTGTAATATTTGAAATTCCACAATCTACAGTGATTAATAATTTAGTATTTCCTTTTGCTATTTTATCAACCGCAATATCAGATAAACCATAACCATCGACAAATCTATTAGTTGCATAAGTATCAACATGTGCTCCTAATGCTTTTAAATATAGATATAATTGGGAGCAAGAAGTAAGACCATCAACATCGTAGTCACAATATACAGTAATTGGCTCATCGTTATTAATAGCTTCAATAATAATTGAAGTAGCATTTTCAGCATCCTTCATAAGTGCTGGATTAGGTAAATTTTGTTTTAATGTAGGATTAAGAAAACTTTTAATTTTATCTTCAGTATCAAAACCTCTAGAGTGTAGAACATTTGTTATAATTTTACTCAGTCCAAGAACTGAATCAACATTATGATTTTCTCTTAACTTTAATTTTGACATTAAGATGCATTATAGCTGTTTCAGTGAGTCTGATCAAAAAAGCCCCTAGAAATACCTAAAGCATTGCATGCAGAATCATAGGAAATAATTCCCTTATATAAATAAGTAATTATCTGATTAGCTATAGTAATATATTCAAAATCTAAACTACCTATTTTAGATTTAACTTCTTGATTAATTGGTAAAACTTCATAAGCCCCTATTCTTTCGCTTTTACAATTCTCACAGCCTTTAGAAGCATGATAGTAGTCAAAATTTAATTTAAAATGATTAATAAATTTCTTAGGTAATGATTTTTTCACTGCACAGCTCTGACAATTCTTAGGAATTAACCTTCCTGAAATTATTAGTCTTAATGAATTTTTAATTAAATAGTTAGATAAACCTAAATTATCTAACCTAACTAAAGCTTCCTTTGAATTAGAAGCATGAATAGTTGTTAATATCGTCTTACCAGTTAAAGCAGCTTCAAAGGCTAAGTTAGCAGTTTTTGCATCTCTAATTTCTCCTAACATTAAAACATCAGGGTCTTGTCTTAGAATAAAAGGTAAAACATTTGAATAAGACATAGTTTTATTCTTTGATAAATCAACTTGAGATGCACCTTCAATTCTATGCTCAACGGGGTCTTCTACTGTTACTATATTTAAATTTTCATAATCTAAAGTTTTAATACAGCTATAGAGTAAAGTTGATTTTCCACTTCCTGTTGGCCCTGCAACGAGAATAGTTCCCGAGCTTAAACTAAGAGATAATTTTAAAGCTTCAATTTGTAAATTATTTAAACCTAGTAGAGATAAGGCATCATTTTTATTCTTAGATAAAAACTCATTTCCAAAAAATCTTAAAACTATTTTATCACCTGTAACTACTGGCATGATAGAAACACGAACTTCTCTTAATGAAGCAATACCATCAATAGTAAAGTGACCATCACAAGCACCAATTATATTTGTAATTTTTGATTTAACTTTAATACAACGTATTAAGCTCTTAGCTAGTTCTGTATCTAGGATACTTGGCTTATCACTGATTAAACTTCCGCAAACTCTGTATCTTAGGCGGTAAGCATTCCTGTATGGCTCAAGATGAATATCACTTGCATCTAATGTCTCAGCTCTATGAATTACTGAATTTAAAAGCTCTAGAGTATCATCACTTTTAAGACTGTCTTCTTTATATGCGGCAAGAATTGCTAAGTCTAAACCTTGATAAAAATAACTCTCTATTTTTATCTCAGATCCAGAAATAAATTTTAATTCTTGAACCTCCTCTAAACTTAATTTCTTAGAAGAAATTAAACTTAGTTCCTTTAAGTTAAATGAATTAAAAACATAAATAGGTAGAACTCCATATTTTAAAGCTATTTCTAGTTTAATTAATGCCCTGGCTTGCTCTGAAGAACATCTTACTAAAGATCTCCAATTATTTTTTGAAACTACTGGTAAAAAGTTCATAAAAAATATACTTTCCGTGAGCTTATAGATTTGTTATTTATTACTTTCGCCATGAACAAAATATTTTTTTCCATATTGACAGTTTGCTTAGTCTTATTAAGCAATACACTTACTAACGCCTCCATAAATAATGCAGACATAATAGTTGAATTAAATGAGGTAAAAGACCTAAATACTAATTCTAAGGTTATTATTAATGGAATAATCGCTGGTAATGTTAGCTTTGTTGCTAATCAGGATAATAAAAACGTTGTTGGCCTAAACTTAGATAAAAATTCATTAAGCGATTTAAATTACTCAACAATTGCAATAATTAAGTCTCCAATGACTGTTGACCCAGAAAATAGAAGCACTTCAATTGAATTAATCACTCCTGATAACATCTCAGGCAATTTACCTAGTAAAATCAAGGGCTTTTGCTCTTTTAAAGAATTCTGGACTGCTGATTTAGGTTCAAAAAGCTCTTTTTACGAATTAAATTCATAATAATTAAATATTTTTTGAAGCAAAGTACTAGTATTCACTGACTATTGTATACTACGTACACGTAAAGGCTGGTTAAACTGCAAAGTTTAGCCAGCTTTTTTTTTATACATATATCTCTTGCCAACTAATACATTAGTGCTTATCTAAACATCATGAGCAGAGCAGACTTTAAAACAGCAAGTAATAATGAACAGTATATTTTGGGCCAGACATATTCAATTTCTGGAATGATTACTGCTGTAAAGCAAGATGAAAGCGGTAGAATTGAAATCGAAATAAATAACGAATTAAAAGCTAATATCAACGACTTTGAAGAGCTTGAAACCTTAAAATCAAAAGCTTTTGAACA
>CAYOZL010000072.1:8401-10135 GCA_964408435.1 uncultured Bdellovibrionales bacterium
AATGAAATTATCTCATCAAATTGTAGAGTTTTTAAACTTAGTAAAAAGTTTAGCTGTATTTTTATGTATTGCATTCCTACTTAGAGGCTCAGTAGTAGAAGCCTTTAAAATTCCTTCTTCTTCAATGGAACCAACATTACAAGTTTATGACCATATACTTGTAAATAAACTAAGTTACGGAATTAGAGTTGACCCAATTACTGATGATAGTTTAACGAATTTTAGAACTCCTAAAAGAGGAGACGTAGTAGTTTTTAAACTTACTGATGATACTAAGACAATCGAAGATGAGTCTGATCCAAATATTATTAAAAGAGTTATTGGAACTCCAGGTGATAAAGTAGAAGTTAGAGGAACAAACGTTTTTATTAACGACAAAAGATATTCTAAAGATGATGAATACGCTATTTGGGTAGAAGGCGGAAGAAAAGACTTTGGTCCAATAAATGTTCCTGAGGGTCATGTTTTTTTAATGGGTGATAATAGAGACCAATCTAGAGATGCTAGATTTTGGGATAGCCCTTTTTTAAATATTCAAAGAATTAAAGGAAGAGCATTTGTTATTTACTGGAACTGGCCTCCTAGTTTTAAAAGAATGTTTTCCCTTATTAGATAATGAAACTTTATTTTGAACTTCCTAATCATCACGCTTATTCTATAACTGGAGATGATGCTGAACGATACCTACAAGGAAGGATCACTCAAGATATAAAAAAATTAGCAAATGATACTAGCTTAGAATCCATACTTTTAAACCCACAGGGTAAAATTCAAGCTAAGTTTAATATTCATAAGACTGATAATGCTTATATAATTATCGCTGACCCAAGTGAAAATTTTGAAAAAGACTTACTTCAATTTAAAGTTGCAGATCATGTAATCTTAAAAAAACTAGATGCTAAAATTATCTCAATACTAGGACAGAGTAACATCAAGTCTTACCAATCTTTTAGATATAAAGATAATAACTTTGATTTAATCTCAACTGATATAAGTAGTGATATCAAGAAGCTTGAGAAAGAAGGCTTTACAAAAGGCAGCGCAGAACAAAGAGCGAACTTAAGAATTAATGGAGATAAACCAGAATACGGCGAAGATATTGATTCAAGTATTTCAGCAACTGAAGTTCCTTACGAGAATCTAGTTTCATTTACAAAAGGCTGTTACAGCGGACAAGAAGTTGTTGAGATGTCTATTGCTAGAGGAAAGCCAAATAAAAAATTAGTTAAATTAGAAAGTAATCAAAAAATTAAAGCAGGAGATATTTTCTCAACGGAGAAAAAAGAAAAGAAATGTGGCTTCATTCAAACTGCTGCAGATAAAATTGCATTTGCTTATATTAAATCTGCATTCTTGGAACAAGATACTTACTACACTGAAAATGATATTCTAAATAAAATAAGTGAGTAGTGGCTTATATGTTCATATTCCCTACTGCCTGAAAAAATGCCCATACTGTGACTTTAATTCTTATGCTACTAGCAAAGAAGAAGTTATACTAAATGAAAAGTCCTATATTGAATCCTTAATCAAAGAAGCAAAACATTCAAACTGGAAAGAAGAAATTGAAACAATCTTCATTGGTGGTGGAACACCTTCAATGTTATCAGAGAAAAGTATTGAAAACCTACTAAACGGTTTATCTAAAACTTTAAAAATTAAAAGCAATTCTGAAGTCACTCTAGAATCTAACCCGGGTTCTATCTCTGAGCCTCTTTACGCTGATAAATTAAA
>CAYOZL010000073.1:0-10030 GCA_964408435.1 uncultured Bdellovibrionales bacterium
ACCAGCTTCATGCCGCAACTATTATTAATAGCAGTGCTGGAATAAGCATAATTGATACAGCTTCAGCTATGCTAAAAAGTTAAGTTCTAAAAAGTTTTCAGTTTAGCCTTTCATTGCCCAACGATCCATCGCACAATCATAAACATATCTAAATCAATTAAGCTTTTCTTCTTCTTACTACACGTCTTTTAGTAGGAGTCTCAGCATCAGGAGCTTCTAGTTCTTTTTGGGCTGTCTCTTTTTGAATACTATTCTCTTCTTCAGTAGATTTAGCTTGATATGATGAATCAATCTTAAGTTCAGAATCCCCAAAAATAGCATCAACATACTCTTTTGGTTTAAAAACTTTCAAGTCCAACTCCCCCTCACCTAAGCCAACATACCTAATTGGAACATTTAGCTCATCTTTAACAGCTACTACAATTCCACCTTTAGATGTCCCATCTAACTTAGTAATAATAATCCCAGATAAGTCCACTCTTTGATGAAATTCTCTAGCTTGCTGCAATGCATTTTGGCCAGAAGAGCCATCTAAAACAAGAATTGTTTCATGAGGAGCACCAGGGAAGTCTTTGCTTATAATTTTATTAATAGACTCCAACTCATTCATTAAGTTCACTCTATTATGCAATCTTCCAGCAGTATCAATTATAAGAATATCTTGTTTTTCTTTCTTAAGCCTACTTACTGCATCAAAAACTATTGTAGCTGGCTTAATATTTTCGCCAATTTTATACTCTATATCTATTCCTATTTTATCTGCCCAGTGTTTTAACTGCTCAACTGCTGCTGCTCTAAAAGTATCTGCTGCAGCAACTATGACTTTCTTCCCATCACTTTTAAATTTCTTGGATAACTTAGCAATAGTTGTAGTCTTACCTGCCCCGTTAACACCTACAATAAGAACTACTAAAGGAATTTGCTCACCTATAGAGATTTCTGCCAGCTTTGAATCAGATAAAATATCTACCAAGCTCGCCTTAATAGATTCTCTAATATCATCTTCTGGATTAAAACCTTCTAACACACCCTGAACAATTTTCTTAGATGTTTGAACTCCTAAATCAGAAGAAATTAAAATATCTTCTAACTCACGTGCATTTTCTTTATTAATTGTTTTATTAGAACTAAACCAATTAGAAACCCTAGAAAGAATAGTGCTTCTACTTGCCTTAAGTCCACTTTCGTAACTAATAGCTTTCGAATCACTTACAACACTTTCTTTACTTGATACTTCTTGCCTGTAAGCTTTCTTGTCCTCCGTAGCTTTAGCGGAGGGGGAAGTCTCGACTAGCCCTTCTGAACTATCAAGGTTTTTACTAGTTAAATTCTTAAAAGCCTCCTTGTCCGCCGTAGCCTCGGCGAAGGAGGAAAATCTTCTCCTCTCTATCCTTACAAGGCACAAAGCCAGTAACAAACTAAGCGCAGAACAAATTAATATAAATTGCTCTAAAGGAAGACCAACAAGACAAAGAATTTCTGAAGAAATTTGATTAAGTTGCGTATTTAGTTTTAAGAGAAAGTTATCTTCAAGCATTTGCTATCATTTTCTCAATTTGTGCTTCCGCTTCGCTGAAATCTACACTTAACGCAGTAGACATTCCTTTTTCCTGCATAGTAACTCCAATTAACCTATCAGCAGTCGCCATACTAATTTTATTATGACTAATCATTAAGAATTGAGTTCTATCAGAAATTTCTCTTATCAAGTTTAAAAATCTTTCTAAGTTCGCATCATCTAAAGGAGCATCAACTTCATCTAGCACGCATAATGGACCAGGCTTGTATAAAAATACTGAAATCAATACAGCAGTTGCGACTAATGCCTTTTCTCCACCAGATAATAACTCCATAGTAGTTATTTTCTTACCCGGAGGTCTAACACTTAGCTCTACTCCACTAGTGAGTGCATCTTCTGGGTTAATTAAATTCATTTGGCCAGAACCTCCGCCAAACAATCTTGGAATTAGCTCTTTAAATTTATTACTAACCACTGAAAAAGTTTCTAAGAACCTTTGTTTAGATACTGTTTTTAACTGGTAAATTGTTTTTTCTAACGTTGCTACTGCTTTTTCTAAATCTTGCTTCTCACTTAACATTGTTTGAAGTCTTTCATTTTCTTGCTCAAATAATGCTATTGATTCTTGGTCTACTTCCCCTTCCCTTTCTAATCTTTTAAGCAACTTGTTAGTTTCAGTTGAAATAGAATTATACTCGCTTTTAAACTCATCTGTTCCGACTTCAAAAAGCACAGTATCAAGCTCTGCTTGATTTGGCAGGTCTTGTTCTTGCCCATATTTATTTTGCAGGCTCTCTAACGCCATATTAAGTTCTATCTTAGATCTCTCAAAAGATAGTTTTAACTCAGACTCTTTTGAACTAAGCTCGTCTAATTCTTTTCTAGTCTCAGTTACTCCATACATTTCATCTGAGAGTTCTTTAGTTAAACTAGTTCTCTTATTCTCAAGTTCAGCTAACCTTTGATCTAACAACTCTAATTCATATTCAATGTTAGCTTCATCTTCAGTATCTGAAGATATCTTAATTTGATTTAAGTCATTTTCTAAATCAAAAAGCTTATCTTCAAGCTTTAGTTTACTCTCATTAGAGCTCTCTTTTAATAAAGAAGCTTGCTTTAATTCAAGCTTTGCATTCTCAATTCTATCTTTTATAGAATTTAACTTTGTAAGCTCCTTGGCATGAGTAATTTGCGCTTTACGATATTCGTCCTGCAAACTTCTCTCTTTTGTAAGCAAATCATCAGAAGTCTCATTAGCTGCTAAAGACATTAGTTCTTGTTGTAGAGACAAGATAGCTTCATTTTTAACTAAAAGCCCTTCAGAGTTATTTTTAACTTCTACAATTTTATCTCTAAGTAAATCATACTTACTTGAATCAACTAGTTCTATTGAACTAGTTAAATCTGCTATTACTGTTTTAATTTCAGAATTAATTGAAGAGACTAATTCTTTATTCTTTTCAAGGTGAGACTCTAGCTTATTGTTTTTAAAACTTTCTTTAACTTCTTTTTGTAAGCTTTCTAACTCTGCACTACTCGCTGTTTCAATGTTTTGAAGCTCTAGAACTTGTTTTTCAATCTCGGCAACTGAAGCAGAAAGAGTTTGTTCCTGGTTTAGATATAACTTCTCTCTTTCAATTACCGCTTGCAACGAACTAGTTAGAGTTTCTAAAGCTGACCTAGTTTTAGCAATTTCTAATTCACAGTTATGTAGGCGATCTCTTTTATCGCTAATTTTTCTATAAAGCTGTTCTCTAGTTTGACGTAAGCTTACTAAGGAAACATCTAGTTCGTGTAGCTGGGCACGATACTCGCCTTGCTTTGCATCATTTAATGATAAATTAGATTTAAAAGAACTAATACTTGCATTTAAAGTATTTAGCTCATTCTGTCTGCTTTCTTGAGAAGAATTAAATTCCTTATATTTAAAAACAAATAACTTTCTCTCGTTCTCTTTAATATTTTGCTTAAGTTCTTGTCTGCTCCTAGCTCTTTGAGCTTGTCTTTTTAAACTTCTAACCTGCTTTTCTACTTCTAGAATTATATCGGAAACTCTAAGGAGATTATCCTTTGTTTTTAAAAGTCTTCTTTGCGCTGATTCAATTCTAGTTCTAAAGCCTGAGATACCTGCAGCTTCTTCAATGAGCTCTCTTCTTTCAATAGGCTTTTTAGAAATCAATTCACCAATTTGACCTTGTTGAACAATGCTAAGTCCTCTAGCAGTAACTCCTAACAATCTGTAAACTTCAACCATATCTCTAAGTCTACAAGGCACTTTGTTTATGAAAAATTCGCTCTCCCCTGAACGGTATAGCCTTCTAGTAAATTGCAATTCACTAGCACTATAAAGCTCAGGCATATCTATAAAAGCATTTGGTGAGTCTTGAGAACTCTGCTCTGATTCTTCCGAAGACTCTTCTTTGACATTTTCTATACTTTGATAAAGAGCTTTATTATTTGACCAACCTTCGGAGGGTCTAATAGTTAAAGTAACCTCAGCCATTCCCATAGCTCTTCTAGATTCAGAGCCATTAAAGATTAAGTCCTCTAATGTTCCGCCCCTAAGTTGCTTTGCATGTGTCTCACCTAATACCCATCTAATTGCATCTACTATGTTAGACTTTCCACAACCATTAGGTCCTACGATACAGATTAAATCCTTATCAAATTCAAGAACAAATTTCTCTACAAAAGATTTAAAACCAAATACTTCTAATTTTGATACTCTCATTGAATATATATGCTGTTATTTATAGATGCCTAGCTTTAAGCTAAATGCAGTTAAAATATAGTTAATTTAATCTAAAATTGCAATTTGAACTTTAACTCTCTAAAAGTTAGCCTAAATTATGCCTTCGAGTCTGAATTTATAGCTATAATTGTTGAGAATCCCAGTATTTTTTAAATGCTCCTGCATTATTCAGCAGACTTTCAATATGACCCTGCTCAACAATCTTACCGTTTTCCATCACCACTATCTTATCAGCATTTTTGATAGTGCTCAGTCTATGAGCAATAATAATAACTGTTTTATCCTTGCATAAGTAATCTAAGCCCTTTTGGATCTCCGATTCTGTTTGTGAGTCTAGTGCACTAGTTGGCTCATCTAAAATAATAATTTCTGGTTTTTTTAAATAAGCCCTAGCAATTGAAACTCTTTGTCTCTCCCCTCCGGATAACATTACACCTTTATCACCAACTAGTGTGTCTAGACCTTCAGGTAAGTCATTAACTAAATCTACTAATCCAGCATTAGTAATAGCAGAAATAATTTCTTCATCATTCAAAGACTCTACTCCATAAGCAAGATTCTCTCTTAAGCTTCCATGAAATAAAAACGAATCTTGGCTAACTAAAGCTATCTTATTAGTCCAAGTTGAAGTTTGGTAATTTTTAATATCTATTCCATTAATAAAAATTGAATTACTCTCACACTCATATAATCTTGATAAAATATTTATAAAAGTAGACTTTCCTGCTCCTGACCGACCAACTATTGCTAAGGTTTGTCCATTTTCAATCTCTAAATCAAAAGATTCAATAGCATTTTTTTTACCCGGGTATGAAAAGTTTAAATCTTCAATCAGAATTGATGATTTCAATTTATCAAAAACTACGTCTCCAGATTCTACAATGTATAAGCTAGGATCTGCATTAAGCACTTCTTCAATTTGCAATAACGGACCTTCAATCTCAGCAAAACTCGCTCTGATATTATTAATTGAACCAAAAAATCTTGTCGATCTTTTTAAGATTAAAACAAAAACTAAATACTTCCCAACTCCGACACCACCTGTTGACAAGGTGATCATCCAAGTAAAGAAAAGCAATACCGCTAAACTTACTAAAACCACATAGTCTTTAATTGGCTGCAATAACAATCTTAACCTCGCAGCCTCAGTCTGAGACTCCTGAATTAATAAACTATTTTTTCTAAATGCATTATTTTCACTGCTTTCAGTAGAATACATCTTAACAACTGGTATCAAAGATAAAGAATTACTTATTTTTTTCCCCAATTCTGAGTGATGGCTTGCCAATCTTTCTGAATTCTCTCTAATTTTTTTGATTTGACCGTTAGCTAAAAAATGTAGAACAGGAAACATAAAAACAGCTACTAAAAAAAGTTTCCAAGAGATAGTAAGCATTATTGCGGAATATACAAAGACTGACAAAACTTCAAATAAAGACCTATGTAGATTTTTTAATACAAATGAGATAGCTCTAATATTAGTAGTTAAAACTTGAAATAAATGTCCCTTACTATTCATATCAAAATATATTTTTCCGTATTCTAAATACTTTGAATATATTCTGAGTCTTAACTTATGAGAGAATTCATTTACAAACTTTGACAAACTAAAAGAAGATTTAAAATTAAAATAATACTTCAAAGACTCAGAAGTAAAAATCAAACTAACAATAATAAACAATAAATATGATTTTATTTCTATTCCTGTAAAAGTCTTAATTTGTCTGACTAGCCAAGATTCTTTCCTAGCTTCTACTACTCCTTGCACTGCGATATCAAAAGCTGGTGCTAATAAACTAAGAGAGAGCCCCTCTAACAAAGAAGTTAGTCCGGCTAAAAGAATTGCTAAAAAGAATAGATAAAGCTTTACGTTACAACTTGAGATAAAGGATTTTATACGAAATAACTTATCAAAAATGTTTTTATTTTTTTTTAGCATATTTCATAATCACAGTTTTGATCATCATTTTAACTTTCTTAGCTAACAATCTTCACTGAGAGTCTCATCTAAAAGCTCAAACATTATGAGCATATATAATACTAATATGAGTATCTACTGAAATTATGTAATCTAGGAACATCATTATAAATCATTCCTAAAACATTTCCCCCAACTTGCTCTAGTCTACCCACAGTCCACTTAGCTGTCTCTTTTAAAGTCTTCCCGTTTCTAACAACTAAAGCTACTCCATCAACTATTCTAGCCATAGCTAAACTATCTGCTACATGTAAAATAGGAGGTCCATCAATTATTATCATGTCGTATTGATCCGATAACAACTCAATAACCTCTTTTAACTTTGCTCCCGTTCCTAGCTGAGAATAAGCTCCAACAAATGTCCCTACTGGAGCAATGCTTAAATTAGGAACTTCAGTTACATAAACCATATCATACGTTCCAATGTGTCCTAACAAACAGTCGCTTAATCCTACTAAATTTTCAGAATAATCAAAAAAATTATTCATTGAAGGCAATCTAAAATCTGCATCAATAATTATAGTTTTCTTACCAGAGTTTGCATAAGTAACTGCTAAATTCGCAGCAACAGTACTCTTACCATCTGATTTATCACCACTAGATATTAAGATACTAGTAGTCTTATCTTTTCTTACGGATTGAATCGTAACGAAAATTTCTCTAAATGCTTCGCTTAACCTAGACCATTGCTTTGAGAAGGCTATTACACTTTCTTTTACTTTAATTTCTTGTTGATAATTTAAGGCATCTCTTAAATGAGATTTAGTAGCATCAGGGTCAGAAAAATCCCGTTCTTGTTCAGACTCATTATTTAGAGTTACAATATTAGTAAATGAATCACTAAAAGATGATAAGGTTTTTCTTATATCACTGGGCTCCTCTCCGTAGCCATACCCGTAACTAAATCCATCTCCAAACCTCGGGACCATACCTAAAACTGGAACATTTAGATTCTTTTGCATATCTTCTATAGAACCAATAGTTTGGTCAACTGAATCAAGAGCAATAGTTAAAAAGATACTAAATACTAAGCTAGCAATAGTTCCTAATGCCATCAGTAATGTTTTCTTATTCGAATTTGGATTTGTAGGAAAAATTGCTTTATCTACTAACTGGACAATATGTTGGTTACTTTTTGAATTTAATACTGCATCTTCTAACCTATTATCTACATCTTTTAACCTTTGCTTTAAATTATCCGCTTTTTCTTTTAAAGAATTAAACTCTATCATTTTTGAATAGAGCTCTCTTTCCTCTCTAGTCGTATTTTTAATCTCAGTTCTTAAAAGATTTTCTGCTTTGTTCGCAGCTTTATATTCAATGCGTGAAGATTCTGACTTTCTTTTATTGAAATTTCTTATAGCGCTATAAAGAGTAGTTCTTTCTGCTTTTAAAACATCTAAATACTCACTAAAACCTTTTCTACCTGAATTTTTAAGTACTTTCATTTCAGCATCAATTTTAGAGAGTCTATTAAATTCTTCACTAATTACTGGGTCAAAGCTAACATTATTAGAATAAGTATTTCTTAACTCTTTATATTTTGCTTCAGACCTTGCTCTACTTAAAGTTGCTTCACTAAGTTTATTAAAAAGCGTGTCGTATCGCTCAACTAATGTTCTTCTAATTTGTTTTATATCTGAGCCAGCAAGAGCATTATCCTTTGCGTATTTTAAGGCTTTCCCCTCTGCATCAAAATAAGATTTTTCAACTTCTTTTGCTCTTTGTTTTAAGTAAGATAAGTTTGTTTTAGCTAGTTTACTAAGATTAGTTTGAATTGAATTAATAAAAGCCTGTGAATGATCATTTGCTATGCTTTCTGCTAAATAAGGGTCTTTAGATGTTCCTGTTATTTTAATTAGAGAAGTTCCCGATACCATTTCATAACTAATTGAAGATAGATAAGACTTAATAATTGGGGAAACCATCTTCTTCTCATCATCTAAGCTTTCTACCTTTGATTTAAAATCATCATAAATCAAATTGTTATTTTCTAAGACCTCCATTGCTATTCCTGAACTTTTAATTAAAGCTGCTTGACTAAGTAAATAATCTCTTTTCTGAGTTTCCGCTCTAATATGCTTTCCAATTGGTCCTTCACCTGGAGGAGAATATGAACCAAGCTTAACTAAAGTTGAAGACTCATAAACTTCAGGAAGTGTGCTAGCGAATAAATAACTTATACCTAGACCTAATAAAGTAATTAATGAAATTAACTTCCATTTTTTTAAAGAAAGTAGAACATAATCAGGTGAGGATGAATTACCTAATTGAGAATATGCATCTGCTTCTAAAGAAAATATTTTAGAAGGAGAATCAATAATTACACTGTTCTCTGTAATATTATTTAAATTTTCATCATTCATAAAACTACCAACAAAACCTGACTAATTTACCTATAGATACTTATTTATGTTTCGTCATTTATCACTAAAAGCTATAATGAAACTTTATAATAGCTAATAGCGTAATATTATCAAGGACTTAGAAACTACAAAAGGGCTAGAAGTTTACTGTATAGCAGGACTGCCTATTACTAGGATTACTGAGAAAAAATTAATACAAAAAATGCTAGAATGCTGTAAAGAAAATGAAAAAATCATAATTAACACTCCTAATTTAAACTTCCTACGGCTTGCTCACTCTCATAAAGAATTTTACGATTGTTTGCTCAGCTCAGATATCTTAATTGCAGACGGCATGCCAATTATTTGGATTTCTAAATTACTAAGCATACCAATATCTGAAAGGATAGCGGGATCTACTATTTTAACAAAAATTGTTTCTGAGATTAAGCAGTTTCCACTAAAAGTATTTTATTTTGGTGGCCAAAAAGGAATTGCAAAAAAAGCGCACAAAGTTACCAATAAGATTAAAAGTTCAACAAAAAGTATTGGTTATTTATATCCTGACTTTGGTAGCGTTGAGCAACTAAGTAGTGAAAAAAATCTTAAATATATAAACAACCTAAAACCAAATATAATCCTTGTTAGCTTACCTGCTGATAAAGGAGTTAGATGGATAGGTAAAAATATTCATAAAGTATCTTTCAACATTGCTATATGCTCAGGTACTACTATTAACTTCATTGCAGGTGAACTTAAAAGAGCTCCTATCTTTTTTCAAAAAAATGGTTTTGAATGGTTATGGAGAATAAAAGAAGAACCTAGACTTATAAAAAGATACTTTTATGATTTCCTGTGGCTCTGCTCTCACTTATTTCTTAAATTAATTCCGCTATGTATCATTATTAACTTACATGAACTTTTTAAAAGCAATGAAAAAGAAGAAGATTGCATTAATGTAAATGGCTTACTAACACTTCCTAAAAACTGTGAGAATCACACTGCAAGTTACCTAAGAAACACTAGCTTGGAAAGTCTTGAACTTAACAACTCTAGCGGTGTTCCTACAAAGGAGGCGATCTTAGATGCTAAAAAAGTAAGATACGCTAACTCTAGATTTGTAGGAGAATTACTTTTGCTTAAAGTTAGAATAAAAAAGTCTAATATAACATTAAAGATTATTAATAAATCTTTTAATTTTAACTTGCTATTGCATTTAATGGGAGCAAAAAATTACTTAAATGATAGTTAACATTTCATATTCCATATGGACTCTATACTCTCTCTATCTTTATTCTCGCAAGGAACTAAGGACTGCAATAATCAGCTCAATAATGCTTGGCTGGCTTTTTCTACCAGAATCAAACCCAATTGAAGGAACTTCAAATCTCATCACTCTTGATGGCTTACCTGACTTAGATAAGAGATCGATAATA
>CAYOZL010000074.1:0-4034 GCA_964408435.1 uncultured Bdellovibrionales bacterium
GTTGATGATGATCAGAAAAGAGTAGCTACTCCTAAAACGGCAATAGGTTCTGGTAGTTCATTATTAGTAATTGGTAGGCCAATTACTCAAGCAGATAATCCGCTAGAGATTGTTAAAAGTATTAATATTAAACTGTAGCTAAGATATAAAGTTAAGAAGTAGATTAGTGTGGAGATCTTAGTTATAACGTTTATTCTTGTTATTTTGTAACAACTACAATCTGGTCGTCAATGCTTTTAACTGAAGCTGTAAATCTAAAAGCAGGAATTGCAACTTGCTTTTTGAAGTATTCATCGACCATTCCAGTTAAGACAATATGTCCGTCAGCGTAAGCAGTAACTTTAACAGTCCTCAGGTGCGAGGAGTAAGTATCTTTTTTTAATACCTCCTCACATTCTTGTTGAAGTTGAGGATCGGTTGTCCTTTGTGCTTCTAATAGAGTTCTTTTTACTTTACGAACGGCTACTGGTGCTTGTGTTGCTACAGCGTTCAATGTACTTCTTTCGATAAAAGACTATAGGGTTTCTTCGGAAACTTCGGCAGCTATAAGCTCCAGAAGTTTCCGAATAAAAAACCACAAAAAAACCATTTTAAGATTTCCACACATTTATAGCTAAGCCATAAATGTGCTTTTTTCTAACAATTCTACCCATATTTAATACTTTTTGGATGCTGTTAATAAGTAAAAACCTTATTAATGTCAATAAGCTAGAAGAGATATAATGAGCATTCTAGAATAATCGTTCTAACCATTTGAAAATATTGAACTTTTTTTATTTCTTCTATTGCTTTTTAATTTTCATAGATGTAGGTTAGAGAAGTTGAGAGGATCTTAAATAGCTCTTTTTAACGGTTTTTAAGAGTTTTTTGATTGATATTACTTATATATTAAGTGCTTTTTTAATAGGTTGTTGGATTTTTTTAAAAACATTTTTTTATGGGTTTTATGTTTAAGTCTATTAAATTTTTTATTTTAGTTATTGCAACTATCCTTCCTTTAATAGAACTAGGTTTATTCGAACTAGATTCTTATAATCTTTTTGAAGAAAGCTTATTAGAGTTAGTAAAGTATAGAGTTATTAAACTTTGTATTTTTGCATTTCTAGCAAGTACTCTTTCTTATCAGTTCATATATTTAAGTAGTAAACTAAAGCAAAATTTATTTGAATTATTAATTCTATCTATTTCTTTTAAATATGTAGTTTTCTTATCTCTTCTTTGGATTACTTTTCTTCCTGGTTTAAGAGACTTAGTTGTTACAGCTTTAAAAAGTGTAAGATCGATTCTTTATGTTACAATTTTACTTGGATTACACTTTTATATTTATGGGGTTATCGGAGTCAATTTATTCTCTGAAACTGATCCTACACACTTTGGAAAAATTCAAAACTCATTAGTAGCACTTTTTCAAGTTCTAACACTAGAAGATTGGACAGATGTAATGTTTGCACAAATTTCTAACCCGGCTGAAATTACATTAATTCCAGTTTTATTTTTTGTGTCTTTTGTATTAATTGGAACAATTCTTATTTTAAATCTATTAGTTGCAATTGTTACAAATGCATTTGTATCTGCAAAATTAGAATTAGAAATGAGTAGTTTAAAAGCAGTGAATCAACAATCATTCGATAAGATTTCTAATAGCATTGAGCAACTATCTGAAAAGTTAGAGCAAAACCAAGATAAGCCTAGATTAAAGCTTATAAATGGCGGTTTAAACGCACAGAGTTCGCTGAGTTAAATCGAGACACAGAGGAAAATCAAAACTTCCTTTGCGTCTTTTGTATACTTTGAGATCTCTGTGCGTCTGTGTGATAATTTAATTAAATGAGTAATATTGAAGAAAAAATTGCGGATTTCCATGTTCGCCTCGGTCGGCTTGAGTCATCAGTTAAAGAATCAAAACAAGTAAAAGTTGATTCTACATACGAAAATATAGTTGAATTTGCTACAGCCAGTGTTGCTTTAATTCTTTGCTATTTAGGCTTTGGCTTACCAAATCATTATTATCAATATCTATTTGGTTTTTTAATAGTATTGTCTATTTATCATAAAGAAAAATTTCCACTTCCTAAGCATTGGTCGGAGTACCTTTTAGTAGTAATAAATATTTTACTTTTATCTTTCTTATTAAAGATTGTAATAGGAGGCGGTGACCCGAAGCCTTTATCTTGGGTTGCGTATCCAACAATAGAAGGTGGAATAACTTCTTTTAAATTAGCTTGGCAACCAATTGAACTTTCCGATTGGGAGTTGCCGTTAACAGTTATTCAATCATTTTTCCTTATTATTACTTTATTTGGCTCTCTTATTGGTTTTATGCTTTTAAGTGGAATGTCGTCTTTTATTCTAACTATTTTAGCGCTTCCTGCTTTAGTGGACTTTAATTGGGCGTACGCAATGCCTGGAATGGTAGCCGCGCTAACTACTTTTTACCTGCAAAGTGAATAACTCTTAGTCTTAATCCTAATCCTAGCCCTAATCTTAGTCTTGACCTTAGTCTGAACTCTTAGTCCTAGTCTTAATCCCTTAGTTTTTCTCATTTCTTTCCTTGGGTAAGTATAGACACATTTTAGTATGAGATATTAAGGATCGAGACTAAGACCAAGACTAAGATTAAGACTAGGAATGCGTTGCTTTTTCGTGCTCTAGTAAGAATTTCTTTTTCTCTGTCCCGGCACTAAATCCACCGAGTTTGTTATTCTTCGCTAACACCCTATGACACGGAATAAATAATAGCAGAGAATTTCTTCCGCAACCTGTTCCAACTGCACGAACTGCTTTTTCTTTATTTATGGCTTTTGCTAATTCAGAGTAAGACTTAGTTTTACTGAATTGAATTTTTTTGATTTCTTTCCAAACTTGATTTTGAAAATCTGTCCCATTTAATTTAATTGGAATTTTCTTTAATGAGCTCTTATCGCCAGCAAAGTATTTTTCAATAGCAATTTGAGCTTCTTTTAATATTGGTGATGTGTTTTTTTTAGTTAATTTTTTTTTAGTAGGTAGGCACTTAGTTAGCTTGCCATTAACTTCTTCAAGGATTAATTTTCCTATTAGAGAGTTAATGACAATTTCATTCATTAGCTATACTTAATAAAGGCAGACTTTATAATAGCCTGTTGCTCTAATGCATGTGCCTTAGAAGACCCAGTAGCAGGAGAGGCACTCTCAGAGCGTCTTACTGATGTTACTCTTCTATTACCTTTAATTCTCTCTAGGTTAGGCCTAATATACTGAAGTGCTCCCATATTCGCAGGCTCTTCCTGAACCCACATAATAGTTTTTGCATTAGTGTATTTCTTAAGTTCAGAAACTAATTCTTTTTCAGGAAAAGGATAGAGTTGCTCAACTGAAATTACTCCAACTGTGCTATCTTCTCTTTTCTTTTTCTCGTTTACTAATTCATGAGTAATCTTACCACTGCATAAAAGTAGCTTTGTAATTTGGTCTGATTGGTCTTGATGAGAAATAATATTTCTGAATTTATCATTTGTAAATTTCTCAATTGGTGAAGACGCAACCTTTGCTCTAAGTAAACTCTTAGGAGTCATTACAATTAGTGGCTTTCTCCATTTTCTTTTTACTTGTCTTCTCAGCATATGAAAATACTGTCCGGCACTACTTGGGTAGCAAACTTGGATATTATCTTCCGCTGCAGATTGTAAAAATCTTTCTAGTCTTGCACTTGAGTGCTCAGGGCCTGCTCCTTCAAATCCATGTGGAAGAAGCATTACTAATCCAGAGAGTAAATTCCATTTATCTTCTCCAGCAGTAATAAACTGATCTATTATTATTTGTGCTCCGTTTACAAAGTCACCAAACTGAGCTTCCCACATTACTAATGCTTCAGGGTAGTCTCTTGTATAACCATATTCAAAGCCAACGGCTGCAGCTTCAGAAAGAACAGAGTCGTAAACTTCAAAAAAAGCTTTGCTCTCTTTTAAATTTCTAAGTGGGCTATAAACGTTTCCATTTTCATGGTCATAGAGATAAGCATTTCTATGGCTAAAAGTTCCTCTTCTAGAGTCTTG
>CAYOZL010000074.1:4134-9852 GCA_964408435.1 uncultured Bdellovibrionales bacterium
TCATCAGGACTTTCCCCGTTTACATGAAAAATTGGAATATCGATTCTTTTTGCTACATCAGTAGAAAATCTTGATGAGTGCAATGCTTCAGGAACAGCTGTAAAGCCAATTAGATTGTTAATTATTATGTTTATTACTCCACCAACTTCAAAGCCAGGAATACTTTCGTAGTTTAAAGTCTCAGCTGTTACACCTTGTCCAGCAAAAGCAGCATCTCCGTGTAATACTACTCCAAGAACCTTTTTCTTATCTACGTCTTTAAGCCTTTCTTGTCTTGCTTTAACGCTACCTAGTAATACAGGATTAATTGCTTCTAGGTGACTTGGGTTAGGAGCTAATTCAACAAAGATATCTTTGCCCGACTTAGTTTTATAAATTCCAGTTGAGCCTTTATGATATTTAACATCGTCTCGACCTAACATGCTTTTAGGATCTACGTCTTCAAAAGCAGCAATAATAGTTTCTGTTGCAGTGCCACCAATGTATTGCATTACATTAAGTCTGCCCCTATGCGCCATTGCTAGAAGCACATGTTCTGCTCCTTGTTTTGCCGCAACTTCAATTATGTTATCTAAGAGAGGAATTAATGCGTTGTTTCCCTCTAAGGAAAATCTTTTAGAGCCTACGTATCTAGTATGTAAAAACTTTTCAAAAGTTTCACTTTCTAAAATTCTTTTAAGAACTTCTCTTTGGTTAATTTCTATATTTGGATTTTCTAATTTATTAGCAATCCAATCAGTACGATCTGCATATGGAATATGCATGAACTCAGCACCAATTTTTGAGCAGTATGCTTCTTTTAGTTTTTCATTATCATTAAAAACTTTTTCAAGTTCACTATGATTGAATTCTGGAATTCTATCTAAGGAGTCTAAGTCTGCTTTTAAGTATCCCCAGCGTCTAAATGTATCTATAGTTTTTTCGTCGTTCATCTGTTCGTTATTATTGTTATTTACAGAATTATTTAAAGCATTATTTAAAAATTTTCCTGCTATCTCAGTAAGTCCCATAATTAAATACTAATATAATCGGTTATAAGCGTGTTTTCAACCCATGGATATATGATAAATGCTTAGAGATTGCCAGTGGTTCCATAATTTAATGGTAAAAAAGATACAGCACAGAGGTCACAGAGGATAAGAAGACACAGAGAGTATAGATATAGAGTATATTTTAAGAAACTATCTAGATTAGTATTTAAAATCTCTGTGTCTTAAAAATACTCAGTGTTCTTTGTGCGTAGTTAATAAACTGAGTCTAAGTAACACTTCTCACAGTAAACAATATCCTTTTTAAAATGCGGGAAACTAGTGCTGATATTTGTATTGCATTTATGACACTGCCTGTCCCAAAGAGCCCTTGGGTTTCTCATGCTTAGCCTTTTTTTATGCCTAGCGTGAAAACTAAGTTTAGGAATTGGAATATTAAGTTTCTTATATAGTTTAAATTCTTGCTTAGTGATTTTAAAAGGAGTTTTTTTCTTTTCGCAAACTAATGTTTCGTTACAAATATCTTCACTTACATCATTAATACTATCAGGAGGGCTCTTAACTGTAGATTTCTTTTTTTCTTGCTTTAGCCATTTAATGCCCATTTTCATTGAATCTTTGCTACCTAATGGAAAATAATGTTGAGCAATAGAGGTGTTATAAGCTAGTGGTGATAAGTGCATTGGAAAAAATTCTCCCCATTCACCTGTTTCTTGCATATGACAAATTATTTTTGAAACTGTTTTTTCATAATCTTTTTTTGAATACTGTTTATTAAGAATGCAATAATTATTTTTTTTCATGCTTACGCAACCAAAAATATTACTGCTGTACATTGTATAGTAGGAATATAGTGTATTAGAAGATCCATAAGAAGAAACGCTAAATAAAACATTTCTTGCTTCATCACCTACTTCAGTACACTGATAACAAAGTTCAGCAGGAAAGCCCCAAGACATTACATCCATACAATCTTTTGAGTTGTGTAACCAAGAACAGTAATGGCAGTCCCATAAATTGCTAGCATCAAAGCAGTGGCTAGAGTTCTTAGAGTTGTGAACTGAATTTCCAGTAACATCCTCATTCATTGTGCCAAGCATGTATTTATTTGGGTATTCTAGTTTATGTTTTTCAAATAAAGATTGTATTTTTTCTATGCTAGAGTATTTATCAAGCTCTAGTTCGCTTATTCTTTTTTCGTATTCTTCTTTGCTTAGCTCTTCATTGAAGAAGTAATATTGCTTCCCAACTAAATTTATAGAACCAAAACAATTGTTACAGTTTTGTGAGTTTTTAAGGAAATACGAATCATGGCAGTTAATGCAATTTTGTGAGTATCTTAAATTAAAACAACTCTTACAATCTATACATTCATAACAAAGCTCACATTCACTAATAAAGTTATTATCAATGCAAGAGTTACAATTGTTTACGTAGTTTCCGTAATAACAATCTTCATTATAGTTTGCACCAGCGATTAAATAACAATTTTTATTCCAAGAAGCGTTATTAACAAAAGCAGAATTGATTTCATTATTTTTTCCAGACAAGCAAAGTAAAGGCACTTCGCTTATTAGTTCTTTGAATTGTTCAAAAAAAGTTTTGCTAAAATCAAAGTATCTTCCAAAAGCAAGTGGATCCCAACTATCTCCCCAAAACATATCTTTTCTAACTACTTTATAGTTTGAACCTGGTGGGTAAAAAGTAAGTATGTCTTGGTTAGATAAAAAGCATTTACGCTTAAATAGATGTAACTCTGCTCGCCAGATGTATCTTTTTTGTGCCCTGCACATCGGACAGAGCTTAGGATTGGGAATTTTAAAGTCTTTACCAGCAAAATTTTGAGCAAACTTATCTAAATTGAGTAGTTCAAATTCAGAATCGCACTGTCTGCATATTGCCATATTCTTTTTATAGCACAGAGGTCGCAGAGGAGACAGAGACACAGAGGCTTATAATTAAATTTTTCTCTGTGTCTCTATTATACTCTGTGAACTCTGTGCTGCTAATCGATCAAGATCCTAAGCATCCGCCTCAAAGGCTCTGCCGCCCCCCAAAGAAGCTGATCCCCTATTGTAAAAGCACCTAAGTATTCAGGTCCCATTGCAAGCTTTCTTAAACGACCAACTGGAATAGTTAGTGTTCCTGTAATAGCAACAGGTGTTAATTCTTCTATCGTTGCCTCTTTTTCATTCGGTATAACTTTTACCCAAGAATTATCCTCAGCAATCATTGCAGAAATTTCATCTATTGGAACATCTTTTGTAAGTTTGAAACTTAATGCTTGGCTATGAGAACGCATTGCCCCAATTCTTACGCAGAATCCATCAATAGGAATGTCTTTTTCAGAACCTAATATTTTATTAGTTTCTGACATTCCTTTCCATTCTTCCCTAGACATTCCATTCCCTAGGTCTGAATCAATCCAAGGAATCAAAGAGCCAGCTAATGGAACAGAGAAGTTAGCAACTTGTTCAGGGTTTAAGCTCCTTTGCTTTTCAATTAGTATCTTATCTATTTCTAAAATAGCACTTCTTGGATTGTCTAGTAGTGATTTAACCTCAGCATTAAGAGTTCCAAACTGATTAAGCAGTTCTCTCATGTGCTTTGCACCACCACCTGATGCAGCTTGATAAGTTTGAGTAGACATCCACTCTACAAGCCCAGCTTTAAATAAAGCTCCAACCCCCATTAGCATGCAACTAACAGTGCAGTTTCCACCAATCCAGTTTTTACCGCCGTTTGAGATTGAATTCTTGATAATATCTTGATTCACAGGATCTAGAATAATTACTGAGTCTTCTTCCATTCTTAATGCAGAAGCAGCATCAATCCAATGTCCATTCCAATTCTCAGCTCTAAGTTTAGGAAAAACTTCTTTAGTATAGCCTCCACCTTGGCATGTAATAATAATTTCACATTTTTTTAAATCATCAATACTAAAAGCATCTTTAAGCTTGCTCTCAGTTTTAACAAGATGTGCTGGAACATCTCCTCCAGCATTAGAGGTTGAAAAATATACAGGTTCTATGAGTTCAAGGTCTTTTTCCTGGATCATGCGATCCATTAATACAGAGCCAACCATTCCTCTCCAACCAACTATACCTACTGTTGTCATTTTTCTTATTTCCTATCTTATTTCTTCGTATAGATAGACGATTTCTTATAAAAAATAAAGACAGATAAAAACAGAGTTAGTATGCTTAGTAGGATAGATAGAAGATAGTAAGGAGTATTAAAGATTGAGAATTTAATTGAATAATTCCCATCAGCTTTCGCTAGAGCAATAATTCTTTCTTGTCCAGCTCTAAATAGCTCTAAATTTTTAGACTTAAGCAGGGGGGAATACGAGTAGTTAATCTTATACGGTTTGTTAGCTTTAAGATTATCTAATACTAGTTTTTCATTTGCCCATTTTAACTTAGCGCTGGTTTGAGTAGTGCTAATGTTTTCATTACTAACTAACTGCTGCTCTAGTTTAAGTTTGCTAAAAAAGAAATTCCTAATATTTTTGTAAATCTCTACTTTGTTATCCGGTGGATAGTCTTCTCTATTCTTTTTAATATAAATCTTTGCTTCTTTACTAAATGGAATTAATTTTGTTTTGTTCGCTTTAAGAGATTTATTTTTATTTAAATATGAGAGTATATTTTCTTTTGCTCCATTAATTAGAGCATAATCAATTTTAAAATTTATTTCTTGATCTTGTTTTATATGAATTAATTCAAAATCATTAAATAGCTTCTTTCTAGAATAAAAGAATTGAGAGACATAACTAAAAGGAAGTTTATCCTCTAAGTCTATATAGCCTACAATAGGCTTATTGATTTCCTCTATTTTTTTATTTCCTGCTTCTATTTCTCTATCTAGATTGAAAACATGATACGCACCACTAGAGTATTCAGCGCTACCAGTTAATTGATTTAAATTTTTAGTAAACTTATTAGAGCTAGAAACTATTTTGTTAATACCAAAAGATTTTAGTTGTTTAAGAGCATGCTCTTTATCAATATCGCTGCCATTTACAAATAGTAAATAGCCATGAAAATTATTTCCACCAAGTTTATCTGCACTAAAACTAATATAGCGATTAATATTTGCGCTTTCTACAAAGAGGCCATTTGTAACTTCTGTTTTTCCAAGATTACTTTCTAGAAAATGCCCACTATTTGCTTGAAGTCTCTTATAGTCAGTATTGTATTCAATAAAAACTCTTGAGTCTTTATTTTTTAAATAATTAGCGATGTTTGTTAGGTTTGTATTTTGTGTAGCTTTAGCAATTTTTAAAGGTTCTAAGTTGTAAGAAGCAAGTAAAAGAAAAATTGTACAGAGTATAGCAGTATACTTATTTTTAAGACCAAAGTGTATTGTGAAAAGTGCAATACAAACTAGGGCTAGAATAAGAGTCATTCCAGATAATCTGTAGTAATGCATAGATAGAAAGTTAGAACTAATTAGATAGGAGCTAGAGGTGATTATAGTTAGAGAAAAAATAGAGATAATAATATTTCTAAAATAGTCTCCTTTTACCTTGTACCAAAACAAAAGCATTAAAAAGCAGATAACAATAAAAAATAAGTTAAAAAGCCCTATTTGATTATTTAAAATTCTTGAAATGCTTAATTCAAAAATTGGATATTGAAATAGTAAATTAAGCCAGTCTTTATTAACCACATAGTCATCTACATTTGAGAATTCCTTGCTGTATTTAAGGTATGGATAGAGAAAA
>CAYOZL010000075.1:0-9676 GCA_964408435.1 uncultured Bdellovibrionales bacterium
AAAGCTTCTGTATTTGCAATTTTTAATTCTTTTTTAATTTCGATTTTAGCTTGTTCTAATTTAATTTCTGGCTTTTTAGTAAACTGACTTTTAATTTTCTTGTTTTTAAGTTTCTCAGCTATCTGCTCCTTAAGCTTAACTGCTCTACTTGGCTTAGCTTCTTTAGTTGGTTTAACTAATTTATTAGGTTTAACTTCTTGCTTAGCTTCTTGATTAACTTTAGCTTTCACAACAGGTCTTGCACTAGGCTTTGCAATTGCAGCCGAAATTTTCTTTTCCATGCCTATTAGTTTTGGCTTATTTTTATCTAAAGCATCTGGAATCCTAAATACTTTTTTAACTTTTTCAAATATACTAGAATCTTCTAACTCAATATTTTCAGGTAACATACCAAGTAAGTCTAGAGACATTTCTTCTAAAATATTCTGAGTTAAATTTGATGACTCAGTATAAAATGTATTTCCAGTACCAACCCAACCTTTAGCATTCTTATCAAAGCCAAGTAGAGCTAAATCTAAATCCTCTCTTCCACCACCAGTTTGAAATCTTAAAATACCTATAAGTTCTTTTTTCCCTAAGCCTTTCTCATCTAGTCTATTAAGAACAATCTTTGTTCTCGCATTGCCTGGTAAGTCTAAAATCTCTTGCATTTCAACACTTAGTAAATGAATAGATGCAGGGTCATTTGAAGTAACTAAAAGCCTGCTATCTGCTCTACAACAAAGCACATAAGCTAATAAACCTTCCGCATTAGACTTATCTACTAAAACTAAATCGTATTTTTCTAAAAGACTATCAATAATTAAAGTTGCAATCTCTACCCTAGAAGCATCTCTTAACCAAAGTTCTCTAATCTCTGGCCCACCTGCAGGTGGAAGAAAAACATCTACTCCATTAGGAGATTCAATAATGCACTTATTTATAAAATTTTTATCAACTAAAATATTATCCTTAACTACTGCTGAATAATCAGAAGAGTGAGTTTTATGATTACCCATGTAATGAGAAAAAACTGATTTTTGAGATAAATCTAATACCACTGCAGTCTTTTCAATCGCTTGAGCAGCGTGAGCAATACCAGACACTAAAGAAGTTGCCCCCACTCCGCCTTTTACACCTGAGACAAAAACTAACTTTCCTTTCGTTTTTCTTTTGCTTCTATTATTTATAGAAAATATTGAATGAACAATTCTTGCTGAAGAGTCATCTGTAGAGAAAATTAAGTTTGAATATTTCTCTAATCGTTTTAAATTTACAAGAGTGAAATTTTCTCTATTAAGAAAAAAGCATTGAGTAACTTCATCACCAAAGTGCTCTTCTACTTCTCTTGCTATAATTAATAATCTTTCAGGGCCGAGTCCTTGACCGTAAACAACTATATCTGGTGCGTTGTTTACCAGTAATTCTTCTTTTGTAGTTGGATAAATTGATGGAAAGCTAACATGGCCGATGCTCTCTCTTGATTCATGAAAAGCCTTCTCAATAAGCTTTTGTAAATCTATTCTATTCGTTGCCGAACTATCTATACACGCTATTCGCATCTGGTAATTTATATCATCTTGAGTAAATAACTCAACAATTCAAGTCGCTTTTACTTGTTTTTTAATATTTCTAGCTACTTAAGTCAACTCGCGTAACTAGCCTCCATAGCTATAATCGCGATAAATGGAAATTTTTTAACTATTTTTTATATTATTTTGGATTTATTTTATTAGCCCTAAAAAAGAAACTAATTAGGAGGTTCTGTAAGAGAGTAACAAATTGGAGTTACATCTCCTGCCTCAAAACCTGCTCCGGTTCTTTCACCTCTTCCTTCTACGATTCTAAAATACGAAGATTGTGAATTAGGAAAATCTATTTCTGAATAGAAAAGACCAGAGGCAGTCTCTATAAGTGGTGCTGAAGTAACTAAATCAAATATGACACTATTACTAACTGTAATCATATTACCAACTGCAATATTATAATTCTGGCCAGAAACTAAGCTAGTAAATGTAGCTGGGTTAAAAACCAATGTTGCACTAGTAGCACTTCCACTATCAACTACTTTATAAATTCTATTCATCTGTCTTTCACAATAATCAACTCCCCTTGGACTTGGAGTAACTGCTGCAAAGTTAAAATCGTCATTATCGTGGCCAAAAATTAAATACTGATTATTTGCTAAATTATTTGTGTTAGCAGAATTAGAACTTGGAAAAGTTCCTGCATAACCTGTTCCAGAATATACAGTTAGTCCTGTGCTTGATAGAACTGACTTACTTTGTTTTTGATGTAAACCACCATTATCATCTCTTGCTATTCCAAAAACTTCATTATGAAAAATTCCTGCATCACTCGTTGCATCCCAAATAGTGTTTCCATTACTATTTAAATAATCTCCATTAACTCCTCCATCACTTGTTTTAAGCGTTATTCCATACTTTATAGCAAGATATGATTCTATCTTTTGCTTATCTGTTAAAGTTAGCTGTTGATTAGTATAAAGAATTACTTCTGCAATCTCACCATTAAAACCTCTATTGTTAGAGCTTCCATTAAAAATATTTGCCTCACTACCATCACCAATAAAACCAAATCTTGTTATTGCTTCACCTAAAGCTAAATTAAGAGCAGTTCTATTAGTAGATGTTTCCAAATCTCCATCTAACCTAATTGTAGTATCATTTTCTAAACTCATATCATATCCAGCATTAGCTAGATGCACTATCCCATCATTAGTAACTCCTGTTCCGTCATTATCTTTAATTCCATTAGCTTCAAAAGACCAGCCCATAGTTCCGCTATCTGGTTGACTATAAAAATTAAAAAATTCACTTCTATCAAAATCTATTAATGCCCAATTAGCATTTGAATTACCCGTATTAAATGTTGTTTTGAAAACTGCCCAAGTATAAACATGAGTTCTATCTTGAGCGATGTAATTTAAGCTTTCAATCGCTAGTCTTTTCCCTGTTGAAAATTTAATAGCTGGATTAAAATTAAACTCAGGCATTGCTGAGAAGAACTCTGGCCTAAGAGTTGCACTAGGCTGACTGGCATCGTAAGTGTTTCCAAACTGGTCTTCCCAATCATCGACAATACAAGTATTAGTATTGCAATTAGTTCCAACATCTGCTCGATACCAAAGTTCTGCACCTGCGCTTACTCCTCCTGGAGATTGAGCAAAAGTTATCTGTGAAGAAAATACAAATAACGTAAGAATAATTTTTACTATATACTTCATCTAAAAATACAAAAACCTTCTCTTCTTAATTTATCGGTTAAAGAGATTAAAACTTAATAATTTCAATGCATTATTTATAGATGCGAATATTAGACAAAGGTTCTCATATATCTTCCGTATATTAGCTAAGACCCTGTAATCTATAGATAAAAAAAATAGATCATTATACTTTGGGCAAGTAAAAACTAGCGTCCAACAGCTTGATAAAAAAAGAGACCTACTACTTAGAAAGGTTTTCTTTAATTAATTTTTTAATGTCATCATTTTGAGTTGAGCTTATAGCTAAATCAAAGAGTTTAGCACTTTCTAGGCCACATATTTTCTTAGCTACTGCTGCATTATTATAAACTAAACTTGATAGCTCTGACCTACTATTTTTAGCAAGACTTGCAGCCGCTTGATATGTTTTATGAATTTGTTCACAAGCCTTAACATTAGTACTTAAATTATTACTTATAAGTATATCTAACAATAAAAAATTAGACTCTAAAAAAAAGCCCAAGCTTCTTGGCAAGCCAGATTTCCAATGACCATAAACACTTCTAGCTTTTCTAGCCTGTATTATTCTGTATCTTAATTCTTTTTTAATAGAATTAAATTCTTTTATCTCAATCGATTTAACTATATTTTCAATTAAACTAGAAGACAGCTCATAAGGATAAAAAGGGATTTTAATTTTCTTAGGTAAAAAAATAAATTTTAAATTTGTTTTCTTATCTTTAATAATATTTTTATTTACCTCAATAGAATCTATCTTAGTATCTAAATTTGACAGAGACTGATAACTATCTCTAAAGAATAAATCCAACCAAGCTTCATTTCCCGTTACTAGGGCTAAAGCATTTTTTCTAGATTCCAACCAGGCTCTAGCTTCCAAGCTTGATGAAATTTTTTTATCAATTAATTTCTTGCTTAAATTCCATTCTCTTAATTTTAAATCGTCTTTATCATTTTCCAAACTAGAAGCAGCTAAATAACCAGTATTTAAGTCGCTGATTGCTGCTGGAAATGTAAAATAATAGCTAAATAACCATAGGAAAAAGCA
Organism: uncultured Bdellovibrionales bacterium; assembly: GCA_964408435.1. Lineage (GTDB taxonomy): Bacteria > Bdellovibrionota_C > UBA2361 > SZUA-149 > CAYOZL01 > CAYOZL01. Next base: position 4,272 of record CAYOZL010000075.1, read on the forward strand.
AGCGAAAAAAATAAAAGCATTAATTTTAAAATACTTAACGCCTACTAGAAAAAGGCTTAGAACTACTATGATTTCTAAAATGCTCACTTGTTGTTAATTTCTACAACATTAGCTATAGAATGAAAACATAACTTGTTAAAAAGTATCAATGAAAACCAGTAGAGACTTAGATCTAAATATAAGCAAAGAAGAGCTATCTAAACTAATACATCAAGTAGGGCATGATATTGGCAACCCTCTTACTTCTGTTATCTCTTTATCTTCTATTATTGAAAGGTTCTCTGAGTTAGATTCTCTAGAGCCAGATAAATTAGTAAGTTATTCAAAAACAATAAACAAAGAAGCTTGGAAGATAAGTAGACTTAGTGAGTGCTTAGTTAATATTTTATCAACAAGAAAAGCGAACATTCAAAAAGTAAACTTAGAGCAAGTGATTGATAAAGCAGTAAGTAAGGCTAGCTCTTATTATTCAGATATTGATAATTTAGAATTTGAAATAGAAGTTCCTGCAAACTTAGAAGTTGAGACTGAACGAGATCAGCTTATAATTTCTCTTAGAGAAATTATAAGAAATCATATTCAAGCTTGCTTAGAACAAAATAGCCCAAAAAATAATTGCGATAAGATAACTGTGCTGGCAATAAAAGAAGACAATAACACTATAATTAAAGTAATTTCTAATACTAAACTAGAAATAGACAACCCTTTCTCTCCTGGAGTTTCTGGTTTTAAAACAGTATCAACTACTGGAATTGGACTGTATACTGTTGCTTGTATACTAAATCGCTTAAATGGATATTGTGATTTAGAAACTAGTGAAAATTCATTTACCAGTAAAATTATACTCCCTAGCTAAGAGCATTTAAAAATTTATGGCAATACTTGAAATAGTTAATTACCCAGATCAAAGACTTAGAGAAGAATGCGAAGACATTACTGAGTTTAATCAAGAAATTAAAACTCTTGCAGAGAATATGGCAGATACCATGTACGATGCTCCAGGTGTCGGCCTTGCCGGGCCTCAAGTTGGCGTGCTTAAAAACATAATTGTCCTCGACCAATATTCAGGTAGTGAAGAAAATGACAACCAATTACTAACCTTAATTAATCCTAAAATAGTTAAGGTTGAGGGAGATAAAGTAAAGTCAGAAGAAGGTTGTTTAAGTATTCCTGGCCTAAAAGAAACAATTAAAAGATTTGAGAAAGTTAAAGTTACTGCAAAAGATATAGATGGAAAAGACATAGAGATAGAAGCCGATGAATTTCTAGCAATTATTCTTCAACATGAAATAGATCACTTAAATGGAGTTTTATTCATAGACCACTTAAGCAAATTAAAACAAAGACTTGTAAAAGCTAAAATAAAAAAGGCTAATGGCTCTTAAAGTAATATTTTTTGGCACTCCTGAATTCGCACTACCTGCATTAAAATCTTTAAATACTCACCATGAAGTTCTTGCTGTTGTAACCCAACCTGACAAACCAGCAGGCAGAGGCATGAAACTTAGAGCAAGTGCCATAAAACAATATGCTAACGAGAATAACTTAAAAGTTTTTCAACCTAATAAATTAAAAACTGAGAATAAAGAATTAGAAGACCTAGCTAAAAATAGTGATGTTATGGTTTGCGTTGCTTATGGAAAAATTATTCCTGAGAAATATTTAAATATTCATAAATATGGAATTATAAATATTCATCCTTCTTTACTACCTAGATGGAGAGGTGCTGCGCCTTTACAGTGGACAATTTTTTCAGGTGACAAAAAAACAGCTGTTTATCTAATGAGATTAGATAAAGGCTTAGACACTGGAGATTTGTTTTGTAAAGTAGAATACGAATTAAAAGACAATGAAACTCTTAAATCACTACATGACACCTTATCAATAAAAGGATCTGAGCTTCTAGAGCAATCAATTGAAAAAATTGTTAGTGGGGAAATAAAATTCACACCTCAATCAAATAACGATATTACATACGCAGAGAAATGGACAAAAGAAGATTGTAAAATTGATTGGGCTAAAACAAATGTAGAAATTAACAGAAAGATAAGAGCTTCAAATCCAATCCCAGCTGCTCATACTGAATTTAAAGAAACACAAATCAAAATCTTTAAAGCAGAAGTAATTGAAGATTTAGGTTACAAAGAAGCTCAGCCTGGTGAGATCGTAGCTATTAATAAAACAGAGCTTATCGTCAAAACAGGGTTAGATTCTTCAAATAAATCCTTTCTAGCAATTCATGAAGTTCAATTAGCTGGTAAAAAAAGACTAAGTATAGAAAAAGTGTTACAAGGTTATAGTTTTAAAATAGGAGAAAAATTTACATAAGATGATTATCGCACCTTCATTACTTGCAGCTGATTGGAAAAATATTCAAACAGAACTTGATAGCATTAAAACTGCTGACTGGCTTCACTTAGATGTAATGGATGGAGCGTTTGTGCCTCCCATTACCTTTGGACCAAAACTAGTAAAAGCCTGCAAGGAAGCTTGCGCTCTACCATTAGATGTTCACCTAATGATTGAAAAACCTGAAAACCACATTGAGCAATTTGTTGAGGCTGGAGCAGACCTAATTACAGTTCATCAAGAAGCTTCCACTCACTTACATAGAGTGGTGCAGTTAATAAAATCCAAAAATGTAAAAGCAGGAGTTGCAATTAATCCATCCACACCTGTAAATACTTTAGAAACAATTGTTAAAGATTTAGATTTAATTTTAATAATGAGCGTTAACCCTGGCTGGGGTGGACAGAAATTCATTGAGAATTCACTTAGTAAGATTAGCGAGGCTAGAGAATTAATAAATAAAAATAATTTAAAATGTCACATACAAGTAGATGGCGGGGTAAGTTCTAAGACTGCTAAAAAATGTATTAAAGCTGGAGCAGATGTATTAGTGGCTGGAACAGCTGTGTTTTCAAAAACTGATCGAGAAAAAGCGATAGAAGAGTTAAAAGGATAGAATGAATAGCTTAATAATTACCCATATTCTTGCATTTTTACTTGGCAGTATTCCATTTGGCTATCTAGTAGCAAAAAAGAATGGAATAAAAATAAATAAAGTAGGTAGTGGTAATATGGGGGCTACAAATGTATTTAGAACCACCGGAAGAACTGCTGGAGTTATCACTTTAATTGCAGATATCGCAAAAGGGATATTCGCTGTTAGTTTAGTAAATTTCATACCTGTTAATATCTCAGTTCTATCTGCTGATTCTTATGCCGCGAGTTTAGGGTTATTTGCAGTACTTGGACATTGTTACTCACCTTTTATGAAATTCAAAGGTGGCAAAGGAGTTGCTACTGGACTTGGAATGTTTTTAATACTTATGCCAAAAATAACACTACTGGCTATAATTATATTTGCTATTACTGTCTATATTTCAAGATACGTATCGCTCGCATCGATTATCGCAGCATCTAGCGTTCCAATTCTATACTATACAATTTCTAACGGCCATAACGGCTTTATACTTTTTTGTTCACTTGCAGCAGTTGGATTTATTACGGCAAGACATATAGAAAATATTGAAAGATTAATAGCTGGAAAAGAAAATAAATTAGACAAGCCTAGCAGATCTAAACAAATTAGAGCAACAAGCTCTAATTAATTTAGATAGCTCTCCTTAATTACTTTCTTTATTTTACTTTTTCTAATGCACCAGGAACAAAGTGAGATTTAGTTCCGTTATCCCATAACACTGTAATCGCTATACCAGGGGCTTGATTTGATTCTTTAATAGACTGTCTAACAGTTTCAATACGAATATTTTCAACAGTACCAAATGGTCCTTCTGTCTCAGACCTCTTAACCCTGTCACCTCTATTAAAATCTATTCCTTTTGTTGCTGATCCTGCCACTTATCTATACCTATTATAATGTTACTAATATTTCTCTATAATTATAGATGCACTTTATTTTAAATATATTCAAGAACATACTGCTAGTAGAGACTAGAAGGATAAAAAAAGACAGCTAAATCAGCTATTTAGATTTCTTAAAATAAAATAAGCACTCTAATAACTTTCTTGAAACTAATATCTAACAAACTGTCATCTTAAGATAGTAGATAATATATTAAGAGGTTTATAGTGATTAATAAAAATGAAAAGTCTTTGTTGTGTTCATTTTGTGCAAAAAATCAAGAAGAGGTTAGAAAGCTAGTCGCAGGACCAAGCGTGTATATCTGTGATGAATGTATAGAACTATGTAATGATATTCTTGGTGAAGAGTTAGAAGAGTTTAGTATTCAGAGCTTTTCAGAAGAAGTGCCTACTCCTTTAGCGATAAAAGATCACCTAGACCAACACGTGATAGGACAAGAGCACGCAAAAAAGATATTAAGTGTAGCAGTTCATAATCACTACATGAGAATCTCTACTCTTGATTCAAGAAAAGACTCAGATATAGAATTACAAAAATCTAACATTTTATTAGTTGGACCAACTGGTTGCGGTAAAACATTACTTGCACAGAGTTTAGCAAAAATGCTTGATGTTCCATTTACTATTGCTGATGCAACTAACTTAACTGAAGCAGGATACGTTGGTGAGGATGTAGAAAATATTATTGTTAACTTGCTTCAATCTGCAGACTTTGATGTAGAAAAAGCAGAGCGTGGAATAGTTTACATTGATGAAATAGATAAAATCTCAAGAAAACAAGATAGTCCTTCAGTTACAAGAGATGTTTCTGGCGAAGGTGTTCAACAAGCGCTTTTAAAATTAATTGAAGGAACTGTAGCAAATGTTCCACCAAAAGGTGGAAGAAAGCACCCACAACAAGACATGCTACAAGTTGATACTTCAAACATTCTATTTATTTGTGGAGGAGCTTTTGATGGAATCGCTCCAATGATTCAAAGAAGAAAAGGCAAAAACAACATAGGCTTTGGTCAAAAACACAAAGGGAAGACTGAAATCCAACAAGAAGATCCACTTAAAGACTTAGAACCAAAAGATTTAATTAGCTTTGGTCTAATTCCTGAATTCATTGGAAGAGTTCCAATAGTTGCAACTCTAGAAATCTTAGGTGAAAAAGACTTAATAAGAGTTTTAAAAGAACCTAAAAATGCATTGGTTAAACAATTTCAAGAGTTATTTAGTTTAAATGATGTAATTTTAAAGTTCACTGACTCTGCTTTAAACGAGATTGCTAAAAAAGCAATTCAGAAAAAGACGGGAGCAAGAGGGTTAAGAACAATTATTGAAAATGCAATGCTCGATACTATGTTTACAATCCCTGGAAGGAATGACGTAAAAGAAGTTGTTGTTTCGGATAAGACTATTACTAGTGGTGAGAATCCGTTGGTGGTAATTGAGGCTCAGGCTTCGGGGACGGAGTAAGAGACTAAGACTAAGACTAAGACTAAGACTAAGACTAAGACTAAGACTAAGACTAA
>CAYOZL010000076.1:0-8994 GCA_964408435.1 uncultured Bdellovibrionales bacterium
TAACATATATATTATATGGATCTTACCATGAGATTAGCTAAAGTGACTATGGTGCCTGTTCGTTAAAATTAATTCAATTATTACAAGACTTTATAGTATTACAATTTACATGGTCACTTTATCTAAAGTGACCATGTAAGCAATTTTCTAAACAACTTTTTAGCTATTTTTTCGATTACATAGTCACTATGGAAAATAAAGTTAAAAAAAGAGGTTTGTTCGCATCTTTGAGAGCTCAGATGCGAGTTGAGCATATGAGCTTAAAAACCGAAAAATCTTATCTCAATCACGTTAAAGCTTTTATGAGATATCATCAGGGTAGGAAACCTAATGACCTAAATGCTGAAGATATTACTTCATATTTAAATTACTTAGCAGTCAGTAGAAAAGTTAGTGCCTCTACTCAAAATCAGGCTCTTTGCGCTTTAGTATATCTTTACAAGAAAATTTTACATATTGACCCAAAAGAACTTAAGAATATTACTTGGGCAAAGGAAAAAAGATATATCCCTACAGTCCTTAGTCTTTCTGAAGTAAGACAAATAATTACTAAACTAAAAGGGGTTCAGCATACTATAGCTTCACTTTTATATGGGACAGGAATGCGACTAAATGAATGTCTGAGACTAAGGGTAAAGGACTTAGATTTTCAAAGAAATGTAATTAATATTCAAGAACCTAAGGGTGGTAAAAGTAGAATAGTTCCTATGCCTAGGTCTATAAAACAAGCTTTAAAGAAACAATTAGTAAGAGTACAAAGCTTACATCAAAAAGATTTAGATCAAGGATATGGGGAAGTTTACCTGCCTAACGCTTTAAAGAAGAAGTATCCAAATGCTAGCACTCAGCTTAGATGGAAATATGTTTTTCCATCTGTAAAAAGGTCAGTAGACCCTCTAAGTGGTATTACTAGAAGACATCATTTGTATGACAATATTATGCAAAAAGCTGTTGCTAAGGCAGTTCTAAAATCAAATATAAATAAAAAAATAAGTTGTCATACATTTAGACATTCTTTTGCTACGCATTTACTTGATTCAGGAACTGATATTAGGACAATTCAAACTTTATTAGGTCATAAAAATTTAAAAACAACTATGATTTACACTCATGTATCAGTGAATAAAGGAACTGGCACCGTAAGCCCATTAGATAGCTTAGAGCTAAGAACAACTCATTCAGATAAAAGGAGACAATTCAAGAGCAAAAAATTAGAGCTGGAAATAAAACCATCTAAGCTAATTACTAGCTTTATCAATAAAGTAATTAAGCAGTTCAGACAAATTTAAGACAAAAAAACCCTGCTATAAATAGCAGGGTTTAATGATTTAGTATGAAACTAAAAACTAAGCATTAAGCTTACGTCTTTTCATTGCTCCACCTAAAACACCAGCACCTAAAAGCAACATAGTTGCAGGCTCTGGAACAGCAGCGTTTGCTTCAAAGTTATAAGTAACTGAGATAGTTGCTCCAGCAGTTGTAAGAAACTGAGTAATAACGTTACCAGCTCCAGTTGCGTTACTGTTAGCTAATGCTTCTACACCAAGTAATACAACTCCATTTCCAGTGAACAAAGAAAAGTCTGCTGCACTAGTTAAAGTCTGTGTATCAGAAGCTGTGTTAGTAAGTCCAGCTAAAGAAACTCCAGAAGCTCCAGCAAAATCAATACCACCGTCAAAAGCAGATAAGTTAACTGATTGTGCAACCTGTGGTAAAGCAACAGCAATAGTAGAACCATCTGGTCTAGTAAGAGTTACATCTGCACCAAGATTTAAAGTTACAGTAGAAGGAGCTGCATCTAAACTTTCTGCATTAGCACTACCTTCAACAGTTCCAGTAAGCTGAATTACGATATCAGTTAAAGTACCTAGAGTTGCATCAAATTGTTGAACAGATGCTGTCTGAGTAAAGTTAGTAGATTGAACAGCAACTGTGTCCATAAAAGTAACACTAGCAGCGTTAGCACTAAGTGGTAAGCAGACTAACGTAAAAATTGTTAGTAATATATTTTTTTTCATTTTTTCACCGTTTTTTTTTGCTCCTATGAAATGAGCTTTTACATCCATAGAAGTCCCCCAAAAAATAGTTATTTACGACTATTAACATTGGGTGAAAAGTTTATAAACAGAAATTCGCACTAATTTATAGATACAAAATTTCGTAGGTAGAACTATCATTCGCCAAGAACTTTAGCAAATATAAACTTAATTTTAGTAGGTAAATTAATACATCTTCCAATCAAAACAACGGCTTAGAGATTCTCAAGATCTAGCAGCCACTGTGCATTATACACATGTTTTTTAGTGCGCTTTTATTTAACATGATCTTTATTATTCCTAATTTTAACTAACTCTAGAAGCATAACTTCCATCAGAAGTATTAACTAAAACTTTATCACCAACCTTAACAAAATTTGGTACACCTAACTGTAGTCCAGTATCAGTAGTCGCTGGCTTAGCAGAGCTTGTAGCAGTAGCTCCTTTTAACTCAGGCTCAGTCTTAGCAATTGTAAGAGTTACGGTTGAAGGCAGTTCTATACCAATTGGGTTACCCTCAAATAATGTTATCTGCACTTGCATATTATCTTGTAAGTAATATTTCGCATCTGCCATTATGGTCTCAGGAATAGAAACTTGCTCATAAGTTGAGTTGTTCATGAAATTATAACCTGAAGTATCCGAATATAAATAAGCAGCATTTTCTTGAATAACATCTGCCATTTTTACTTTTTCAGTTGAACCAAATCTTACCTCTGTTTGATTTCCATTAAGTAGATTTCTTAACTTAGTCTGCACTACTGCCCTACCTTTTCCTGGAGCAGTGTGTTGATATTCCATAACTCTGTATGGAGTTTTCTCATGTAGAATTACGTTTCCTTTTCTTAATTCATTAGCTTTCATAAAATCTCTCTATCTAATATTTTTTTGTCTTTGTTTAAATAAATCCCTACTTAAATAAACCCCTATTTAAACAAACCTAGGTCTCTAATATACGCAGTTAGTTTTTGCCTAAGGTCGATTCTCTTTAATGCAAAAGCAATGTTTGCTTTTATTAAGCCAAACTTCTCTCCTGCATCATAGCGCTGACCATCAAATTCATAACCAATAAAACCTTCTTCTTTCATCATGCTAAACATTGCATCTGTTAGATGAAGAATATCATTTTCTGTTCTTTTCGATTGCTCAAGGTATTTAAAAATACTTGGTTTAAGTAAATACCTACCTATTATTGCTAAATTAGAAGGAGCTTCTCTCACACTAGGTTTTTCAATCATTTTATCTAAATTAAAAACTCTATCTTCTACTTTATTCCCTGCACAAATTCCATACTGACTTACCTCTTCATCCTGAACTCTCATCACACACGCAATTGATTTTTTATGCTTTTGATAAACATCTATCATTTGTTTAGAACAAGGAATTGCTGCATCAACTAAATCATCTCCTAATAAAACTAAAAAAGGCTCGTCCCCTACTTCTTTTTTTGCACAAAGAATTGCATCTCCTAGACCTCTAGGTACCTCTTGCTCTACAGTTTTAAATTTAACTGGAACATAAGTTTCTTTTAAAACTTTTAGCTCTTCGGTTTGTTGATATTTCTCTAAGGTTTTTTCTAATTCTTCTGCTTTTAGAAAATGTTCTAAAATTGCAGCTTTACCTTTATTTACAACGAAAATAACCTCTTCAATTCCAGATTTAACTGCCTCATCCACTATGTATTGAATAGTGGGCCTATCAACAACTGATAACATTTCTTTTGGAATTACTTTTGTTGCAGGTAAAAATCTCGTTCCTAATCCTGCTGCTGGTATTATTGCCTTTTTAATCAAAACTTCCTTAATCTTTATTCGTTATTATTTTAACTTATTGCGATTAAAGAGCATATTGTAAAATGTTTTCGGCAAACAGGAATCAAAGAGACTCCACGAACATAAATTTCATGAATAATTACAGGTAGTTAGGTTTATTTATTGCTATGTAAGTCTTTTATAAAGCTCTTCTAAGTCGCTATTAGTATAAAAGTCTATAGTAATACTTCCAGCTTTTGAATTACCTGGTTTTCTAGATAATTTTATTTTTGAACCAATGCTTCTTTGTATTTGCTCAATTATTCTTTTATCAGAAGTGCTTAGTTCTTTTTTACTCCTAAGATCCTTTTTCTTTTTTCCATCTGCAGCTGTCCCACCGTGGGACAAGACTAAAGAGCTTAAGTCTTTTCTACTAATGTCATCTATTTTAGCTAATAATTTTTTTCTCTTAGATGCATCAGTTAAGTCTTTAAGGATTAGGATTTTACTTTCCGACTTACCCGCTATTAACGCTGCTTGAAGATCATCAGGTAATTCTAGAATGTCTAAACTTCTTTGTACTCCTGATTTAGAAATTCCTAACTTCTTAGCAATTTCTCTAACAGAAAGACTATAACTTTGCTTTAACTGTCCAATTGCAAGTGCTTTTTCCATAGAGGTTAAATCCTGTCTTTGGATATTCTCTACTAACTGAACAGCAAGCTTATCTGCTTTAGCCCCAGGCTTTTGCTCTATAATAACAGGAACAATCTCTATTCCTGCAATCTTAGCAGCCCTGTATCTACGCTCTCCTGCTACGATTTTAAAGTTACCAGATTCTAGCTGATTAACTAATATTGGATTCAAAATACCATAGCTATTAATTGAGCCAGCTAGACTATTTAATGCTTCCTCGTTGTAAACTCTTCTAGGCTGCTCTGGGTCTAGTTCTAATTCAGAAATTGGGATCTGCCTAAAAGGCCCTGTTGTAAAAGTACTTCTAGCCTCAATGCTTGGTCCGCTAAATAGCGGATTGTGCGCGAATTTTATTGATTTTTTCGTCATTTGTAACAATCTCTTGTGCTAAGTGGCCATAATCTTCTGCACCACTACATTTCTTATCATATCTAAAAATTGAAACACCTTTAGAAGGCGCTTCTGCTAATGAAACATTAGTTCTAATTACTGTATTAAAAACTAAATCTCCAAAATAATCCCTAACAGTTTCTGCAACACTTTTAGCCAATTTTCTTCTTCTATCATGAAGACAAATTAAAACTCCGCCAACTTTTAAAGACGGGTTATAAGCAGTTCGCACTTGGTCAATAGTATCTAATAATTGCCTTACTCCATGAAGAGCTAAGAACTCACTTTGCACAGGCACTATTACTCTTGAACAAGCAACCAATCCGTTTAGAGACAAAAGCCCTAAAGCAGGCGGACAGTCTATAAAAATGTAATCAAATTCATCTTTTACCTGCTGTATTGCTCTTTGTAGTAAAAGCTCTCTACCGATAATTCCACCAAGTTCTAAATCAGCAGCACTAAGAAAAAGACTAGCAGGGGCTAGAAATAAGTTCTCATCTACTTCTACTATAATGTCTTTAATAGGATAGTTATGTCTAAGCACATCATACATGCTTTTAGAGTTATCTGAAGAATCAGCAATATAGCCATAATGGGCTGACAAATTTGCCTGGGCATCTATATCTATTGTTAAAACTTTTTTTCCTAAGCTAGCAAGACCAGCAGCTAAATTCGCACTAGTAGTAGTCTTACCTACTCCACCTTTTTGATTAACAATAGAGATTACATTACTTATTCCCATACACTATAAATGCCACTTTAACTAAATTAAGCCAAGTGCCCGGGCTCTATTTGTTTAATGCTATTATTTCAGTACACGATAATTCTACACAAACTGTCCCACGGTGGGACAAGGAATAAGGGAAGAAACTTATTTCGTTTCACGTAAGCTTAAGCAGCTTAAACGATTCTGACTTAAAATAGATATAGATACTAACCGCTTAAGCGACTTTTCCACAACACTAAAAATAAAAATATTAAAATCACTTAGTGCTTATTTGTGTATCGAAATAAGCTAATATATCGTGCTTCCAAATAATATCGTGCAATGAATTTAAATTTTAGCGTGCTTTGAAATTAATTTAGCGTGTATCTAAATTAGTTTTAACGTGCTTTGAGAATGAATAATTCGTGCAATGAGAATAACAAGTATCGTGAATCGGTCCTCGTACTTATCGTGAATCGAAAGAAAAATTAAGGGTTAAGTATCTGTATTTATAGTTTTTTTTTGCTCTGTACTAAGGTACTGATCAATAAATATGTACTCTTGTAAGTACTATTAGTACTTTGATAATAATATACAACTTAAAGTTAGTTAAAGTTAGGAATTATTTTTTTGAAATTTAATACAAAGAAAATTACATCGATAAACTCTTCAAGAGATGAAATGAATTTAGCAGAATTTCCAATTGCTGTTCTTTCTACTCGAGCAAATAAGAATATTAAAACTTTAGAGTTCACAGACCAAATTAAAAATACTCAAGGAAGATTAGTAGAAAGAAAATGGATAATAACAGGAGCTGATAAATTTGGTTTACCAACTTGCACAGATGATGATGTAGTTCTTGGTTTAATTAAAACATCTATGAATCATGGATTTAAAGATAGAAAAGTTTATTTCTCTAGATACGAATTATTAAAAACTCTACATTGGAGCACTGAAGGAAGAAGCTATAAGAGACTTATAAAATCATTAGATAGGCTCTCTGGAGTAAGAATAAGAAGTTCTAATTCATTTTACGATAATAGTTCTAAAAGCTATCAAACAAGGAACTTCGGCGTTATTGACGCTTATGAAATAAATGATGAAAGAATAAACAAAGATAGAAAGAAAAGTTTTTTTATTTGGAGCGAAGCTATTTTTGAATCCTTTAAAGCTGGGTTTATTAAAAAGATAGATTTAAATTTTTATTTTAATCTTAAATGCGCTGCTTCTAGAAGGTTATATCGATATTTTGATAAACACTTTTATTTTAGAAGTTCAATTGAAGATAATTTACAAAAATTAGCTTTTGAAAAAATAGGACTTTCAAGAAATTACAAATATATCTCTAGTATTAAACAACAATTAGAACCTGCTTTAGATGAGTTATGTGAAAAAGGTTTTTTAAGTTCATACAGTTTTTCAGGCAGGGGAGAAGCTACAAAGATTAGAGTTAATAGTTCAAAATTTCAAGAAAAGTTACCTATAGACCAGATTAAAGAAACAAATTTAACAAATAACTCAAGCTCTAAAATTCTTAGTGAGAATAACAATGAAAGCGGTTATGAAAAAAGTGCCCCACCTCAAGAACTTTTATCTTTACTAGTTAAAAGAGGCATTCATATAAACCAAGCAAAAAAACTTCTTACGAATAGAAGCGTTAGCGATTTATTAAAAATACCTTCTATTGTTTCTTACTTTGATACTTTAGTAGCAAATAAGGATAAAAAAATATCAATTAATCCACAAGGCTTTTTATATCGAGCTGTGCAGTATCCAAATAAATTTATAGTTCCAAACTATAAAAATAATGGATATAATAACCAAAACAATAATGGACTTAATAAAAGACCTGAGAGAAAACCCTTTAAAAACTATACTGAAAACAACACTAAAAATGGCACTAAAAGCCACCTTAAAAGTATAGCAAATACGAAATACACGTTTGAAAAAGAAAATTTAATAGAAGTTTTAAAAAAGAAAGTTGAAAAAAAGGTATCTTTTCTTAAAGGCATTTTATCAGAAGATAAATACCAAGAAGCATTTACAAAATGCTTACAAGACGAATTTAAAAAAGCTAACTTAAGTATTTAATACTTAATATTAGCTAACTATAGTATGCCAAATTTATCTTCTAGTACTTTAGATCTATAAGAAAAAATTTGCTCTATTTGTTTCCCTACGAATAACTTTTGAACCATTATGCCTATTGGCCCAAACGGAAGAATATAACTGACTATATCAGTTGCTTTAACTCCATTTTCAATTTCCTCAAAGAAATGCTCGTGATGCCACATTTTGTAGGGACCATAGCGCTGCTCATCAATGAACATTTTATTATTTTTAATTTTAGTAATTTCGGTTACCCAAGGTAGTGGTATTTTGAGTATAGGATGAACTTTGTAGGTAATTATCATTCCTTCATACATCTGCTTTGGTAGTTCAGATGTAATGACCATGTTTAATTCAGGTGGAGTAATAGTTTTTAAATTCTTTGGGTCAGAAAAAAAATTCCAAGCCGTTTCTAAATCAGTATCTAGTTTGATTTCTTTTTTGAGTTGAAACATCATAATGAATCGACGTAATATATTTAATTATCGCACTAGCTAAAAGTGAATTAAAAACACAGCACCAAAAAGCCTTTAATTACAGGTGCTTGCATTAAGTGTTTTACTTTTTAATTATTTGAGGTATATATCCTATCGTTATAATTTTATACTACTTGTAGTATTAATAAGGGGATTATTTAGATGTTAAATAAATTATTATCAACAATTTTATTTGTTGCTATCTTGCCACTTTCGGCAAACGCAACAGGTATCATTCTATTGAATCTATCTGATACAACAGATGTTGGAGCAGATTTTCAATTCAATGACGCAACTTCAGAGCTTAGTACAATTGATACTACAGCAACAGGAAATGCGGGTGACCAATTAACTGATGTTCAGTATGAGCAAGATTTAGCTTTTCTTACTGACATTATGTCAAACGCAAGTTTCACACTTACAGGCGTATTAGCTAGTGGAGCTCCTACAGTTGTAGGAACTACTATTATTCAAAATACTACTGGTGGAACTTTTGGATTATATGACACTGCTGACCAACTGTTACTTGCTGGTGCTTTTAATAATGGGTCTCTTGTAGGTTCATTATCTTCAACTACTGGAAGTTTCTTTGATAGTGATACTATCAATTTTACAGGTGGTAGCTTGTTATCTTTTATTAGTCCTAATAATGGTGGCTTAAGTATAGCGTTATCAAATATACTTTCTGGTGGAAATCCAGGTTTGTCATTATCAAACAATTCATTAGCAAGTTTTCTTTCTAATGGTATTGTTACTATTACGACTGAAACACAAACTGCTGTTCCAGAGCCAATGAGTATGACTCTATTAATTTCGGGTCTTGCTGGTAT
>CAYOZL010000077.1:0-8596 GCA_964408435.1 uncultured Bdellovibrionales bacterium
ATTTGAAAAATCATAATCTGTTTTAATAGGAACCAACAAACCTCCAGCGCCTTCAATTATTACCACATCATAATTTTCTTTTAACCAGGACACTCGTTCTTTAATTAAATCGATATCAATTTCTACTTTGTCTTCTCTAGCTGCTAAATGTGGAGAAATAGGAAGAGTAAGTCTAAAATCATAAAAAACATCATTACAAACTTCAGCGATATAATCGACATCACTCTTGCCTTTAATATATCCACTTTCTATTGGCTTATAATAAGCTACTTTTTTATTTTGTTTTTGAAAATGCTCTACCAATAATCTAGAGCAATAAGTTTTTCCTACATCTGTATCAGTAGCAGAAACAAAAACTAATTTATTACTTAATTTAGCGCCTATGCTCATTTTTATTTTCTATTATTTTTTTAAGGGCGTCTTGTTGTTGAATCATATCTCTATTTAGTTCTATTGGCTTATCTAATATTTGCTCTTTGTTGTTTTGTCTTTCTTGTTCTATCTTTCCCTCTATTTTTCTATGACTTGGATTTAAAATTACTTCTAAAATCTTATCCCCTTTCCTAAGTTTTTCTAAGGTTTTTAAACCTCTTACAACTTGAGCAAAAGCTGTATAGTAACGATCTAAATCTGGCGCATCTCTAAGCATAATGTAAAACTGTGAACCATTAGATAAACGTTCCGGATTTACTTCAGCAGGCAAACTTGCCCAGCCTAAAGTTCCAATCTTATGTTTAATCTTAGTACTAAACTCAGGAGGTAATTGCCAACCTGGGCCGCCTTTACCTGTTTTTGTAGGGTCTCCACCTTGTAGTGCAAAACCAGGAGTATAACGATGAAAGATTGTCTCTTCTAAGATTTTCTTTTTTACTAAATGCTCAAAATTAGCAACGCTTATAGGAGTTTCCTGCCTATAGAATTTAATAAGCAAGCTCCCCTTTGTTGTAACTATTTGTGCTGCCTCTGGAAGAGCTTTATAGCTAGCTGGCACTTTAAACGGGAGTTTACTATCAAGCTTTTGCTCTGCAAGAGCTTCTATTCTAAAATTTACGGCTAGGAAAAGAGTAAGTATACATAATTTCATAAACTCAAGCGCAGTGCCCGTTAAGGCCGAGCCATTTATGAAACTATGTATACTTACTCTTTTACTAATCAAAACTCGCTGTTACTTAAATAATCTCTTGGAATCTCTAACTCTTCTACAGTGAACTTTGGTTCAGTTCCTGCCTTAAAGTATTCCGTAAAACCATTAGACGATAACCTACCCGATCTTAAATCAACATTTACTGGAGTTACTCCATCAGGAATATTAAAATTCTGTGCAGGAGTGTCTTTAAGCCACTTTTTCATAAAAGAAATAAACGCAGGTCCAGCTGCTGAACCACCTGTTGCATACTTCCCTAGAGTCTTTTTAACGTCATGCCCTACCCATACACCAGCTGCCCACTCAGGAGTGTAACCAACAAACCATGCATCCATATATTCATTTGTAGTTCCTGTTTTACCAGCTACTGGCCTCCCTAAAACTTTTACACTTTGTGCTGTTCCTCTCTCAACAACTCCTCGCATCATATTAGCTAAAATAAAAGCATCTGCTGGGTCTTCTATTGCTTTTTGTTGATGAGGTATTTTTTCGTAAATAACATTTCCGTCACGATCTTTAATAGTCTTAATTACTATAGAGTCCGCTAACCAACCTTCTGCAGCTATTGCTCCGTAAGCCCTTACTAATTCTAATTGTTTAACTTCAGGAGTACCTAAGGCAATAGACATATTTGCAGGAATGTTAGAAGTAATTCCAAATTTTTTAATATTACTTATTACTCTCCTTACTCCTATCTTATCTAGTAGATATACAGAAACGACATTCCTAGACATTTCTAGTGCAGCTCTCATCGTAATTGGTCCAAAAAACTTTAAATCAAAATTCTTTGGAGACCAAATAGTCCCATCTCCTGCAGGAAAGCTAATTGGAGAATCTGGAACTATTGTTGATGGAGAGTAATTTAAATTTTGTATGGCAGATAAATAAATAAAAGGTTTAAAAGCAGAACCTGGTTGCAGTAAGGCTTGTGTAGCTCTGTTGAATTGACTTTTTTGATAACTAAAACCACCAATCAGAGCTTTAACTTCACCATTTAAAACATTCACTACTGACATAGCACTTTGAATATTAGGTGTTTGGTCTAATTTAAAACTTAGTTTTTCTTTATCTAGTAGTCTTACTTCTATCCAGCTATTAACTTTTACTTTTCTAATTGCTCTTTTTGCCCAACCAGATCTAGGTAATTTAACAGTACCTGAGATTGAGCCAATTTGTATTTCTGCAGAGTTTCTAGATTTATTTACGCTATTAATTCTAGCTAAGTAAATCTTATCATCAGTTAAATCTTCCTTTGATTTAACATCGGTATAGAAGGTATCGAACCATTTTTTTTGCTCAACTTCATTTGAAAGAGGTCCTCTCCAACCTTTCTTTTTATCTAAACTAAGTAAATTTTTTCTAACTGCATTCCTTGCATATTCGTATGCTTTTAAATTAACTGCAGTTTCAATAGTAAACCCCCCAGGAGACGTTTCATGTCCCTGCATGCCGTATTTTTCAAAAATAGATTTAGCTTCTATTATTGCATGCCTTGCATAGTAAGGAGCTGAATAAATTGTGTTTAGCTTAGTTTTTTGAACCTCTAATTCTTCAGACTTTGCTGTGTCGTGTTGTTCCTGGGTAATAAAATTATTTTTAAGCATTTGCTCTAGAACATATTGTTGTCTAGCAATTGCGTGTTTTCTATTTTTTTCCTTTGCTAAAAAAGATGGCCTTTGAGGTAATCCAGCTAAATAAGCAGCCTGTGCAATGCTTAGCTCATTTAAGCTTGTTGCAAAGTGCATCTTTGCAGCAGCTTTTACCCCGTATGCATTTGAACCCAGAAAAATTTCATTTAAATAGATCCAAAGTATTTCATCCTTACTTAGTGCTTTTTCCAACCTGTAAGAAAGAATAGCTTCTTTTGCTTTCCTTTCATAAGTTTTTTCTCTTGTTAGTAAAAGTGACTTTACTATTTGTTGAGTAATAGTTGAGGCACCTTGCTTACTATCTTTACTTCTTAAATTTTTCCATACAGCTCTAATGATACCTTTAAAATCAATACCAGCATGCTCATAGAAGCTTGAATCTTCAGCGGCTAAAAAAGCATTCTTAACTATGTCTGGAATCTCATCTGATGAAACTGGATATCTTTGCTCATCAAAAATTTCAGCAAGAACAGTTCCATCATCTGCAGTTAGAGTTGTAACTGCTTTAGGCTCGTAATCACTAATTTTACTAATTTGAGGTAAATCACCTGTAAGTCGGTTGTAAGTATAAAGAGCAAACAAACCTCCAGCTATTACTATAAAAAATATAGAGATACCGCTTATTAATAATATAAATTTAAAAAGTTTTTTCATTACCAAAAAATATCTTCAGGGCTAACTACTGCAGTGTATTCATTATTTACTTTAATATAAAGAGGAGCATCTACTCTATCTTTACTAATACCTGACTTAAGAGCCTCCCCAATTTCTATCTTTACTTTGTTTTTGTTACAAATAAAATCTACAATTTTACTCTTATTAGACTTCTTAAACTCACTTAGACTAATTATATTAAGAGCATATAGATCTTTTACCTTAATTTTGTCACTATTAGCTATCTCACTATCGAGCTTACAAGAAGACTCTAATATCTTCCTATTTCTAAAGAAATCGACTCCTCTTAACCAATCGTGAAAGGAACCTTTAAAAACTCGGTAAATAGTATTCCTGCCAACGACTTTCATATAATAGCTGCTAGGTAGTAGCTTACTTTTTTTAGTTTTAGAAAAAATTAAATCTATAACTTTACTGTTTTTATTAGCGCCTGAAAGAAGAAACCTTAAAGATAGAAAAGGAGAATTAAGACCATAGTTAGTTAAATCCTTATGAGGGTTATCAATAAAGTTTAGCACTTGAGAATTTTTAACTTTAGATAAAGCTTTTGTTAATAAATTTGAATCAATAAAAAAATTATCATTTACCTTCCATCTACTATTTTGCTTTTTTATCACAATTGGCTTTGTACTAGCAGGAATAGCAACTATTGAGAGAATATCTTTATCATTAAAGCTAACTGGTTTTTTTGCCCTAAGTTTTAATAAATCAACATTTAAAAAATTAAAAATATCATCATCTACTAAATAAATATTAGAATCGCCTTCTTTTTGAAAATACCTAAGCGAAGAAATTTCATTATAATCCCCAAAGCTATAAATTTCTCTAGTTTGGCCTGACTGTAGTGTTAGTACAAGCTTAGGAGGGTTTAAACCAAAATTTGATTGTTCTGCTTTAATAGATTTTATATTTTGAGCCTGAATAAGAATTTCTTTTAATTTACTTAGAAATTTTGCACTAACATTTGTAATTACTGGTTGATCAATTTGCCAGTTGTTAACTACATTACTACTAACATTGTTTTTTCTCGAGACTCTAAAAATTGAATTTTGGTTTACGATGCTAAACCAATTTAATGTTTCAAAATTTTTGTTCGAAAGGAAGGTAAATTCTTCCTCCTTTTTAGGTTCATAAAAGTATAAATAACCTAAAATTGAAGTAAGCAATAAAAGTATTAAAATCTTCTTCATTCTTTTCTGTAGCTAATAAAACCTAATAGCAATATTATTTCAGGTAAAATTAAACCAGTAAGTAAATACATAATTTTTAAGCTCTTTTCCGGTATTAATTTTTTAGAGCCAGAAATTGTAGCGGCTCTAATACTTATTCCTTGTTTTTGCCCAATAACCCAGTTTAAACTATTTAGGAAAAAGTCTCTGTTAAATAAACTTCTAATGTTTATATTGTTAACAAAATCCGAATCACCAATAACTACAAGCCTATTATTACTTTCACTTTCTTTAGCAACGGCTATAGATAAAGGTCCTTTTATATCTCCATCTTCATTAAATGCTGCTTGAGGTTTATCTGAAAAAATTGATTCTAAATCACTATCAGCCCAAGATAATGGGGAAGTAAACCCAAGTTCGTAAACTTTTTTTGTATTATTAGTATTCACTGTATTTGCAGTACTTAAAATAATCTCTTTATTAAAACCTGCAGTAATTGCATGCTCACCGTAATCTTTAACTAAAGGTTGTAAAACTAAATTACCAATTTTACCTTGTTTGATTTGCTCTTCAATAATTACATTTTTTCCAACTGTAATTCCTTGTTTAGATAAAAGTGAATTTAGATTCTGAGCGTTTTTTTGAGACTCGGTAAGAATAAGTATACTACCTCCCTTATTCATAAAGTTTTCTATATTTGAAATTTCTTCAGGTAAAAAATCTCTAGAGATAGGCAGAATCACTAGAGCTGAAAGACCTGCTGGAATTTCAGTTAAAAGACTTGCGGTCCTAAGATTAATATTCTCTCCAAGAATTGCTTCTTTTAAAAATAAGAAACCTGTCTCAGAATCATCTTCAAGTTTTTCTCCTAAAATTAATACTTGATGCTCTTGTAGTCTAGTTAACTTTAAAATTGAATTAACAATACTTTGCTCATCTATATTCCTAACTAATTTTACTTCTTTATCTTTTCCTTCTATTGAAAAGTGAAGCGTATTTTTTTCACTCACTCCATATTTCTTAACTAACTGCGGAGCTTTAGTTGGGTCGATTGTCACTAATTCTAGTTTTTCAGATTTAAATCTTTCTAAAAGCTTTTCTAATTTAGGCTCAATTTTAGAATCAACAAAAAAGCCTCTAATAATTATTTTTTGTTTTAAATTCTTAATTACATTTTCAGTTTGCGGGGCTAGTGAAAAAACTTTTAAACTAGTGCTATCAAAATATAATGGATCTTTTTTTACTACTAATAAGTTTAAAAAAATTATAAATGCTAAAAAAGATAATATGTATATAAAGTCGTATATCTCTATTTTTAAATTATTTAAATTTTTAACCCCACCACTAATTAGATAAAAACCAATGCAGAGAAAACCTAATAAGAGATTTATACTTGAGAAATAATACAAATCTATATTTAGTATAAATTTGGATATCAATCCAAAAATTAAAAAAACTAAGCCTACTATTCCTGCCATTTCTTAAGTCTTCTATTAGAGATAAATAAACAAAGTGTAATAACACTTAAAAAATAACTTAAATCTACGCCTGTTATAACTCCTTGAATGCCTAATTGTAGATGTGAAGCAATAGAGAAATATTTTATAAACTCAGTTAGAGCTCCTAAATTAATAGTCTTAAGCATATACAAAATAAGTATTAAAACTACTGAACCAACAGCTGAAACTATTGGATTTTTAGTTAAAACAGAAACTAAAAGGGAAATTGCTATTATTGAAAAAGCATAAAGAGATAACGATAAAAAACCAATAAAAATAGGTAAGACTTCTGGATCTGAATTTAGAATTAAAATTAATGGATATATTAAACTAATAAGTAATAGTATTGTTGTAATTAAACAAAGAGAAAAATACTTTGCTAAAATAATTTCAAAATTACTTGCCTTAGATGAAAACAATAACTCTAAAGTGCCAAATTCTTTTTCATCAGAAAATGTCTTCATCGCTAAGATAGGTAGAATAAAAATTAATAAAACTTCTAGTGTTCTATAGTAAGGAATTACTACCCATTGGTTTAAATTAGGACTTTGATGAATATAAGTTTTAACGTCTAAGTTGTATTGTTTTAAAAGAGTAAAAAAGAAAAAAGCACAAAGTAAAATAAAAACAGAACTTAAAGCAAAGACTAAAGGCGAGCTAAAACTATTTTTAATATCCTTAGTTGCGATTGTTACTATGCTGTTCATATTGGGCTACTCATGTCTGTATAGCTTCCAAGAAACTTGCTTCTAGATTCTCGTACTCTGAAATTTTCGAATTTGAAATTACCTTACCTTTTGCAATCATTACTACATCTGTGCAGAGCTCTGATATTTCTTGCATTAAATGTGAACTTAAAATTATTATTTTACCTTCTGATTTTAGCTTTAAAATCAGATTTCTCATTTGCTTAATTTGTAAGGGATCTAAACCACTTGTTGGCTCATCTAAAACTAAAATTTGAGGGTCGCCCAATAAAGCCACTGCTAGACCAACTCTTTGTTTAAAACCTTTTGAAAGATTTAAACATTTCTTCTCTAAGACTTCCTCTAATTCACAAACTTCAATAACACTATATGTATCTTTTGCTTCTTTGATTTTTGCCCAAAACTTAAGCACATCTTTAACTCTTAATTGAGGATATAAAGGTGGCTTTTCAGGTAAGTAGCCAATAAGTGAACTACTCTTTTTAGAAATTGGTTCTTCATTAATTAAAACAGTTCCTGAACTTGCTTCTATACAGCCTGTTAAAATTCTAATTGTCGTAGTCTTCCCAGCTCCATTAGGGCCAAGTAAACCCACAACATCCCCCTTACTGGCACTAAAATTTATACCATGTAAAATACTAGACTTATTAATCGTCTTAGTTATGTTATCAACAACTATCATTAATTTTGTGCCCAAATCCTAAATTTGCTATGACTGACAAGATAGCATGAACATACTACAAGAAATTATTATTGAGAAAAGAAAAGAAGTAGAAAATATTTCTTCTAACTCTAAATCTAACTACAGTCCTAGAGGCTTTGCTAAGTCCTTATTAATGTCTAATGCCCCTAGAATCATCGCTGAAATTAAAAGAGCAAGCCCCTCAAAAGGACTTATTAGAGAGGATTTAGACCCTGTTCAAACAGCTATAGCTTATAAAAATGCTTCTGCTAGCTGTATCTCTGTTTTAACTGATGAAAAGTTCTTTAAAGGCAATAAACAATTTTTATCTCAAATTAGAGCATTAGATAATGCACCTAAGATACTAAGAAAAGATTTTATTATTGATGTAAGGCAAATTAAAGAATCTGTAGAAATTGGGGCAGATGCTATTTTATTAATAGCTGCAGCATTAACAAAAAAAGAATTAGAGACTTTAGTTCTAGAAGC
Organism: uncultured Bdellovibrionales bacterium; assembly: GCA_964408435.1. Classification (GTDB taxonomy): domain Bacteria; phylum Bdellovibrionota_C; class UBA2361; order SZUA-149; family CAYOZL01; genus CAYOZL01. The sequence continues at coordinate 8,015 of CAYOZL010000077.1, forward strand.
TAAGAAATATAAACTAGATATTTTACTTGAAGTTCATTCAAAAAAAGAATTAGAAGAATCGCAATTTGTTTTTGATATTAATCCAAACATTATGCTTGGAATTAATAATAGGGACTTGAAAACTTTTAAAACAGATTTGTCTACTACTAAAGAAATAATAGACAGCCTTAATACTTCTAAAAATAAAATAGCTAAAACCAAAATTATTGTTTCTGAATCAGGAATTTTTAATTCGAAAGACTTAGCACAACTTAGTTCTTACGGTGCAAATGCATTCTTAGTTGGGGAGTCTTTAGTAAGTGAAGGCTCTCCTGAAAAAAATCTAAAAAATTTAATTTCTAATTTTAGAAAAGATAGTTCTTTTTCTATTGATAAAAATGGATTTTACGGTGAGTTTGGTGGAAGATACGCCCCCGAAGTCTTAATGCCTGCACTAGTTGAACTAGAAGAAGCATTTGAACACGCTCAAAACAGTGAAGACTTTCTAGCTGACTTAAAAGACTCGTATAAAAATTTTATTGGAAGACCTACTCCTTTAGTTTTTTGTGAAAACCTGACTAAAAAATTAGGTGGGGCAAAGAT
>CAYOZL010000078.1:0-2440 GCA_964408435.1 uncultured Bdellovibrionales bacterium
CATTTGGTAATAAATTAGATTCTATTGAAGGTGAACTTAGAAGAACTAGACCAAAAAATAATACAGTTCCACCACCTAGATATAACGATAAACACGATAGCTTCTTTGGAACTCGCTAAAAACAATAATATAAAAAAAGAATAAATCAAACAACAAGAAACTCATCTCTTAACTCATATGTTAATTCAGAGATATTTCCATGAGCAACTGTTCTTCCTCTATCAATTAGATAAAAATCGTCACAAATACTTTTAGCTAAATCCATTCGTAGAGTTACTAACAAAACTGTAATATCTTTTTCTTGATTAATATATTTAATTATATCCTTAATCTCTTCTACTATATTTGGTTGCACGCCTTCAGTAGCTTCATCAAGTAATAAAACTTTAGGATCTGTAGCTAATGCTCTAGCAATTGCTAGCTGTTGTTGCTGACCACCTGAAAGATTTCCTCCTTGTCTATTAGACATATCTTTTAAAACTGGAAATAAATCAAAAATAAAAGTAGGAATTTCTTTTGAATTATCTACTCTTGCTTCAAGAGCTATTCTTAAATTTTCCTCAACAGTTAACTGAGGAAAAATTTCTCTTCCTTGAGGCACATATCCTATTCCTAGCTTGGCTCTTATATCACTTTTTAAATGATCAATTCTTTTACCATCAAGCTCTATATAACCAGACTCAATTTCTAATAAGCCCATTATGCTTTTTATAAGAGTTGTTTTACCAACTCCATTTCTACCCATAATAGCAGTGCAACGATTTTCTTTAAGCGAAAGACTAAGGTTCCATAGTGTGTGACTCTCACCATAATATTGATTTAACTTTCTAATGTGCAACATAACTTCCTCCTAAATAAACTTCTCTAACTTTTTTATGTTTTTGTATTTGCTCGATACTACCAGCTGCTAGCACCTCGCCTTTATGTAAAACTGTTACCCTGTCTGCTATTTCTCTTACAAAATGCATATCGTGTTCAATTACAAGAATTGTATGAGTCTTTTTTAGATTTTTAATTAGCTTTGATGTTTTAAATATTTCCTTATCTGTCATTCCAGCTACTGGCTCATCTAATAGTAAGAGTTTCGGATCTTGTGCTAATAGCATTCCAATACAAAGCCATTGCTTTTGGCCATGAGCAAGTGTTCCTGCTTCTAGATTTTTAAAATCTGCTAGACCTAGTAGCTCTAATAAATAGCTAATCTTGTCTTCTTCTGATTTTTTTAATTTTTGAAACAAAGATGACCACACACCATAGTCTCTTCTAATTGCAATCTCTAAATTTTGCTTAACAGTATGCTTTGCAAAAACTAGAGGCTTTTGGAATTTACGCCCTACACCAATTCTAACTATATCTTTAATACACAGTGAACTAAGTTCTATTTCTTTATTGAAATAAACTGCCCCAGAAGTTGGCTTAATATTACCTGAAATAACATCAAGTAAAGTACTTTTTCCTGCTCCATTTGGTCCAATAACACAATGGATTTCATTTTTAATAATAGATAAGTTAATTTTTTCTAAAGCCTTAAAACCCAGAAATTGAACTGAAACATTGTTAGCTTCTAATAAATAGTTCTCCATTTTTTACCTCCTTGCTTTCTTTGTTCTCTTCACAAATACTTTTACTAATCCTGAAGGCATCCAAAGAGTAATTGTAATAAATAAACTACCTAGAATAAGTAGCCAGACTTCCGGAAAATTTGCGGTGCATATGCTTCTTAGTGAATTAACAACTCCACTTCCTAGCATTGCCCCTGCTAATGTCCCTCTTCCACCTACTGCCACCCAAATAGCTATTTCGATTGATTTAGATGGCTTCATCTCACTAGGATTTATAATTCCAACATGAGTAACGTACAGCGCCCCAGCGACTGCACAGATAATTGCAGAGAAAACCCAAATAAATAATTTATAATTTAAGCAATTATAGCCTTGAAAGCTTACTCTTTGCTCTGAGTCTTTTATTGCTTTTAATATTAAGCCAACTTTAGATTGAACTATATATCTACTAGCTAAGTAAAATATTAGAACTGCAAGTACTGTTGATAAATATAGATAAAGCTTAGTGTTATTAGAATACAGAGAAAAACCTAGTATCTCTTTAAAATCAGTTAGACCATTTTCTCCCCCAAAACCTGTTTCATTTCTAAAAAAGAATAACATCAGCGCATAAGCTGTAGCTTGTGTCATAATTGAAAAATAAACATCTTTAATCTTTGAGCGAAAAGAAAAGTATCCAAATATAAAAGCAAGAAAAGCGGGAATAAATATTATCATTAAGACAGTAAAAACAAAGCTATCAAAACCTAGCCAATACCAAGGAAGCTCTTTCCAATCTAAAAAGACCATAAAATCAGGTAAATTACTTCCGTATACTCCTTGACCAGAGCTCGCCCTAAGTAAATGCATTCCCATTAAGTAAGAACCAAATGCAAAAA
>CAYOZL010000078.1:2450-8042 GCA_964408435.1 uncultured Bdellovibrionales bacterium
TGCCCAAGAGAAGGTTTTTCAATATCTTTTGAAAAATGCAAAAAAAACTGCATTCCCTAAACTAAGTATTCCGCAATATCCCCAAACAAGATCTAAAGCTAGGGCTAAAAGGGCATAACACATAAACTTTCCTAATGTGTTTATAATCAAACTAGAGACATAAAAAGAAGAGCTACTTTTTATATAAAGATTTAAAAAAGGAATTATTATAAATGCAATTGTAAAAAGCATGATTATAAAACTCCATTGTTTTTTATTATGTAAACCAGAAATAGATTTTATTAACTTCATAATTGCCCTTAAGTATTATCTTTATAAATTTACAGATCTTCTTTTTATTGAATAAAGACCTTCTGGTCTTTTTTGAATAAATAAAACTACTAGAAATAAAACTATGATTTTAGCTAAAACTGAGCCGTAGGCTGGCTCAAGAACTTTATTTACCATTCCAACTGAAAGAGCAGAAAAAATAGTTCCCACAATTTTTCCTACACCACCAAAAACAACAACAAGAAAAGAATCTACGATATATCCTTGCCCAAGCTCTGGGCCAACATTACTAATTTGAGTTAGCATTAGCCCTGCTAAGCCTGCTATTCCAGAACCTAAAGAAAAGGTAAGAAGGTCAACCTTATCTGTTTTAATTCCACTCGCTCTTGCCATAGCTCTATTTTGTGAAACTGCTCTTACTTTTAATCCAAATTTTGTTTTTTGAAATATGAACCAAGTTAAAAAACAAATTACTATAGTAAAAAACACACAAAATATTCTGTTATAAGGTAAAACAACTGAATAAAACTCTAAGCTACCAGTTAAAAGTAAAGGATTTGCTACTTCTACATTGCTTGCCCCAAACCAAATTCTTATGAATTGAATAAGTAAGAGACTAACTCCCCAAGTAGCTAAAAGTGTTTCAAGTGGCCTACCATAAAGATGTCTAAGAATAGTGCGCTCAATAATCAAACCAATTAAGGCAGCTGAAAAAAATGAAACTGGAATTGCAAATAAAATATACCAATTTAACATCTGAGGAAGATACAAAATAAAAATATTTTGAGTAAGATATGTTGCATAAGCTCCTATCATTAGAAGTTCCCCATGAGCCATATTGATAACACCCATTAAGCCCAAACTAATTGCTAGACCAAGACTAGTAAGCAGTAAAATACTCCCTAAGCTTAAACCTTGTAGAATTGTTGTAGCAATATTTGCAAAATTTTCTCTTCTCTTAATCGCTGTTTTTGCTCTTGTTGCTAGTTTTTTAAGTCTTAAAGAATTTGAATCATCCAAGAAATTATTTAGAATTAAAAGATGAGAAGTATTTCCAGAGTCTTTTAACAATTCTATGCATTCTAGTTGATACTTCTTAGCTAGGTTTTGCTCTAAGAGTATTGGTTTCGCTAATGAAAAAATTAAAGATTCTCTAACTTGTTTTGATTGCTCAAGTTCTAATAATTTCAAAGCAGATTCTTTAGCTATTTTAGTAAAAGAAAAGTTATTTAAAGCTTCTATTTTAAGAGAAGTATTATTAGATTTAAGCTTACTTAATACGATTGCAGCTTTTAAATATCTACGTATATTATTATTAATTTTTATCCTCTTTGCTCCTTTTGCTTCTATTTCTTTAGAAGAAAACGCATGAACAAATCCTTCATTATTTTTTACCAACAACTCATTATTCTTAGACTTAAATAAATTTCTTTCTTTAAGTGCAATTAAAAGAGGAAGAAAGCTGTAGCTTGGATTACGAATTGATTCCTTAATTGATTCTAGAGTTTTTTCATCTAAAAGAAGACTTTCAAATGAAGCTCTTTGTTCTAGAGTTTCTGTAAAAGCTTGCTGTCTAGCTTCTACAGAAGAAACTAGCAGCAAGACTAATAAAATTACGACTAAGCTTCGCATTGTATTTAACCACATTGTATTAACTACCTTAGGAACTTAGGGGCTTCACAATTTCCGCACGACCAAGGATAAGTCCAATCTGCTTTCTTCTTTGAACTTTCTGGAATAAAAGGACTCCAAGCATCTGCTTTAATTGTTGTTTCAGTTTTCCATACGATATCAAACTGACCATCTTCATTAATCTCTCCAATCATCACTGGCTTTTGTAAGTGGTGATTTTTAGAATCTAGAGTAACTGTATAACCTGATGGAGATTTAAAATGCTGCCCTCCTAGAGCTTGCCTTACTGCATTTACATCTGTGCTATTAGCCTGCTCTACTGCTTGCTTCCACATATTGATCCCGATATAAGTTGCCTCCATTGGATCGTTTGTAACTCTTTTTAATCCCCCAGGAAGGTTCTTAGCCTGAACATGCTTTTGCCACTTATTTACAAACTGCTTGTTTGCAGGAGTATCAACAGACATAAAATAATTCCAAGAAGCTAAATGTCCAACTAATAAAGAAGTGTCTATTCCTCTTAGTTCTTCCTCACCTACTGAAAAAGCAACTACTGGAATATCTTCTGCTTTGATTCCTTGATTCGCTAATTCTTTATAAAATGGAACATTTGAATCTCCATTAATTGTAGAAATAACTGCTGTTTGTTTACCTTTTGAGAATTTCCTAATCTTAGAAACTATTGTTTGATAATCCCCATGACCAAAAGGAGTATAAAGCTCCATTATATCTTTCTTGTCTATCCCTTTGGATTTTAAAAAATGCTTTAATATTTTATTTGTTGTTCTTGGGTAAACGTAATCTGTGCCAAGTAAAACAAAACGCTTTGCGCTTGCACCGTCTTCGCTCATTAAATACTTAACTGCTGGAATTGCTTGTTGATTAGGAGCTGCTCCAGTGTAGAAGACATTAAACGAAGATTCTTCACCTTCGTATTGAACTGGATAAAATAACAAACCATTTAATTCTTCTAAAACAGGAAGTACTGATTTCCTAGAAACAGATGTCCAACAACCAAAAATCGCTGCAACTTTCTCTTTTTCTAATAGCTCTCTGGTTTTTTCTGCAAATAAAGGCCAGTCTGAACTTGGGTCGACAACTACAGGTTCTAGCTTTCTACCTAATACTCCTCCTTTAGAGTTAATTTCATCTATTGTCATTAAGGCAACATCCTTAAGCGAAGTTTCACTTATTGCCATAGTTCCTGATAAAGAATGAAGAATACCTACTTTTATAGGCTCTTCAGCATTAGCTAGGCTAACTAGGGAAGTTAGAAATAATACTTGAAGTAAGCTATTAATTGATTTCATTTTATTATCCTCTTAGTGTTTGGTTGGTACTAAGAACTCTCTAGAAAAAACTAGCAAAGTTCCTTACTTAATTAGTCGTGTTATAGCATTCTCCTTTACTATTAGATACTTAACTCATATAATAGTGCTAGTTTAATTCTAGCAGCAAAGAGCAAATGACTGATATTACAAGGATTCTTAAAGAAATTGGATTCAATGATAATGAAGTAAAACTATACTTAGCTTTGATTCGCTTTGGTCAAAAACCAATTAGTTTCCTTGCTAAGAAAACAAATTTAAACCGAGGTTTAGCTTACACCATACTTCACGATTTAGTTGAAAAAGGCCTAGCTACAAAACAAAGTAAAGGCAGAGTTCAGTATTTCTCTGCTATGGAACCTGAACAACTCTTAGCTCACTTAGAGAGCAAAAAAAAATTAATTAGCACTCAACAAGAAAGAGTTAAAGAAATACTAAGTCAGTTAAACACACTGTCTAACCCCTTCTCCAGTAAACCAAAAGTTAGAACTTTCGACGGCATAGAAGGAGTTAGATCCCTACTTTCACAAATACGAGTAGCTAAAGATAATAAGCTATTAGCATACATCTCTTTTGCAGAGACTGTTGCATTTATAGGTGATGAAGATTTAAGCCAATTTATAGAACAGCTTTGCTCATATAATTATAATCTAGACATTATCCGCACTAGAGAGAAAGCTAGGGAGAGACTTAGTGAGGAGCCTGAAGAAAAAATAGAATATCCTAAGTGCTTAAATGTCTTTTCGAAGCGTAGCTCACAATTAAACCTTAGATATGCCCCTAGAGACTTACCCTTTCCGATGTCTATGTTTATCTTCGATGATAAAATTGCCTTGCTCTCATCTGAGAGTGAAAGCTTTGGTGTTTTAATAGAGAGTAAAGAATTTAGCGGGATGCAAAGAAATATCTTTGAGCTAATCTGGGCTTCTCTTTCTCAAACAACTGTTAGAATTGGCATCGCACACTCATTAAGTGGAACAATGGCAATAAGTGAAAGACCATTAGTCGATGCTTTATTAATGGCAATTGAGGAAATAAATCAAAAAGGTGGAATACTGGGTAAGAGAGTAGACCCTATTGTTATCGATTGTGAATCAAATCCAAAGACCTTTGCTAAAAAAACAGAATCAATAATTATTAAACAAGATGTAAATACTATTTTTGGAGGCTGGACTTCTGCTAGTAGAAAAAGAATGCTGCCGTTAATAGAAAAATACGACTCTTTATTATGGTACTCTATTCAATACGAAGGCTTAGAAGATTCAGAAAATACTATCTACACTGGAGCTTCACCAAATCAGCAAATACTACCTGCTATTGACTGGGCAATAAATAATTTAGGTAAGAAGTGCTTTTTAGTTGGCTCAGATTATGTTTATCCAGTTTCTGCAAACGAGATTGCTAAAAGTAGAATTAATGAGTTAGGGGCAAAAGTAGTAGGCGAGGACTATATCCCGCTAGGTTCTTCTTCTGTATCTAAGATTGTTAAAAAAATAATTAAAAATAAACCTGATTTTATACTAAATACTATAAATGGAGATACCAACATTGCTTTTTTTAAAGAGCTAAGAAAGCAGGGAATAACTTCAAAAAAAATTCCTACTATTTCTTTTAGTATCGGAGAAGAAGAAGTTAGTAGAATGGATACAAAATTAGTAACAGGTGATTACGCTGCATGGTGTTACTTTCAATCTTTTGAATCAAAAGAAAATAAAAAATTTATTGAAAATTTTAAAAATAAATATGGTAGCTACAGAGTTACTGGAGACCCAATACAAACATCTTATTTAAGCATGCTATTATATGCAGCTGCTGTAGAAAGTGCAGGTAGTTTTGAAACCAATGCCGTAAAGGAAGCAGCAAGAGGTTTAACAATCAGAGCTCCGGAAGGAACTGTTAGGATAGATCCTGATAATTTTCACCTACACAGAAAAGCGAGAATAGGTCGTTTTGATCTTGAAGGGCAAATTGAAGCTATTTGGAGTTCTAAAACAGCAATTAAGCCAGACCCTTTCCCAGGTTACAAGTCAAAACAAGAATGGAAAGACTTTATAAAATCATTATACAAAAAATGGGAGAATAACTGGCAAAAATAGCTGTTAGCTTTCTAAGCTAATTTTTCTAGCTTAGTCTTTCTAGGCAGGCAACAATCTCTAAATGTGATGTCTGAGCAAACATATCAAAAGCTTTGATCTCTTTAACACTCCAACCATTTTCAGTAAGACTTCTTAAGTCTCTTACAAAACTAGGTAATGAGCATGAGATTAAAATCATTTTATTAGAAAAATTCATTTTACTGCATAGCGCACCTAAGCCATTTCTTGGAGGGTCGGCTATTATCAGATCTGCTTGCGGTGGCTTT
>CAYOZL010000079.1:0-7827 GCA_964408435.1 uncultured Bdellovibrionales bacterium
TTCTACTATACTTATGTGATTGTTCTTAATCGCTATTTTAATTGCATTAGCAAGAGAGGAGGGTGATGCGATACCAGATTTTCTACTAAGCTCTTGGTATGACATTTTAATGTGTTGTCTTCTAAATCCGAATTTGGTTTGAAAGCCGATTGTGTTGCGAATTATTGCTCCAATAACTCTAATTACTGCTAGTGATTCATTAGGGACTGTGTGGTCAAAGAATTGATTTGGAATATAGGTTAAATTTCCATTTCCGCTATAAAAGCCATTAAAATCAGTTAAATTCTTCTTGTAAGTCTCATCCCAATTAAGTTCGTATAGGGCAGTTTGCCCCTTGTTACCTTTTGATGCGGGGATTCCCTTTTGTATTAGCTTTATAAAGCGTTTTTCTATGGCTTCATTAATTGCTTTTGAAATTCCCCCTCTAGATATTCCAGCATCGCGAATCAGTCGAGAGTAAGAGATTGTAGTTATTGGTTCTTGAGGATTACCATTTGAGTCTGACCAACCGAGAGTTTTTCTTAGCATGTATGAGACAAGACGAACGCAACCCCTAGAGGAGTAGGGAAGGCAGAGATCGAAAAATTGATTTGGAGTGTAAGTGGTATTTGAGGTGGGTAGGCTATATCCAGAGAAAACAGCATTAGTGCTGCCTATATGGCTGTCGTTTTTTACATGAATTTCATCAAAAATAGGACTTTCCAAAAGCCTTTTCCTTTCTTCTTACGTTTATTAAAGCGGGCAATCCCGCATTCAGGACTGCGATCAAACTCTAAAGTGAGCTTTAAGTGCATTAAACTAAGAAGATTAAAGAGTACATTTCATTGTACGTAAAGAGCTAATTTTAGGCATTTTAAACATAGTTAAACATTTCAAAAAGAGCTATTTTAATTATACATTATTATGCATTTCTAAAATATATAAACTGTTGTGTTTGTTATGTTTTATGCTATAAGGGGAGTAGTTATACATTGTTAAACATGAATACGGTAGGACTTTTGTGGCTAAAAAAGATAGAAAAAACGATAAAAGTAAGGAAGATAGCGATGAAATTAACATCGCAATCAGGCTAAAGGGTGGTTTAGCGAGAGATTGTCAGAAGCTCCTAGATGATAAAGACGGGTATTACGGGAGTGTAAGTGAGTTAGCTAGGGATGCTTTGAGGAGGTTAGTTGAAAGCTATAATGAGCGTGAGCGTTCTTCGTAGCGTGCCTCCTGAATGGAGGCATTTTTGACTTCGCCAAAAATAGCGGGAGCTATTGTTTACCGGAAAGAAAAGAAGTGTCTCCATCGGTGTCCGGGCTAGCGGAACTTTATGCTCAGGCAAAGTTCTTAAATGAAATTTATTATAAAATGTTTTAAAATATGCTATTATATCTGGAATAAATTTTTTTAAATAAAATTAATAATGAGCCAACCAAAAACAGTTTATTCTGAATTCTACGATTCTGTTAGACAAAGGCGTTTATCAGACTCTATTAATGATAATCTTTTAAGACAAACTTTTGTTGGAAGATTGAGATTTGATTGGTTACTAAACGGCGGCATACTCCTTGATGAGTTCCAATTCTTTGATGGAGCCGCTTTTCAAACTTCATTAAAGTATTTACTCAAAAAATCAATTCCAGTTGCACATAATCTTCCGCGAGCAATTACAGTTGTTACTAGTTACAAATCAATTGAAGAATCAATTTTAAATTTTGCCTTAGATAATGGTAAAGACAAATATTTTGGTTTTGTTTTCTCTTCAATTAAGTCTCCCACTGAACGTTCTCAGTTCCGTAAATATTTAGTCTCTAATCCTCCAAAAAAAATAAATAGCATGGTAAACCTATGCGATCAGATGAGATCTGCTGGAGTGTGTAATGAAAATGTAGATATTATTCAGAGTTTTTGGCACTTTGCCCAAGAGCTTCCGATGACTCATCCTGATTTTTTTAGGTTTATTAATAAGACATCGCCTATCCATTATAAAGAGGGCTTTATGGTTGAACCGATATGCGATTTAAAACAAAAACTTAAAACTGACAATGCTAAATTTTTAGTAAACAAATTTTCGCAACTTATAGGCCTCCGAGGCTTAGCAATGGAACAGTTTTCAGAACTATCTTCTCAGTCTATGGATGCTAACTCCCGTAGTGAAATTGATATGATAATGCGATGGTTTCAGCGAAGCCATCATAGAAGCATAGCACACTCGTTAGGTGTAAACTGTGAACTTCTTGAACCTGGCTCAGTTGGAGTGTTGCAGGAAGGCGAAAACATTTCTGCAATAAGAGTTTGTAATAATTTTTTCCAAAAACTTGCGAATCTTCCATTAGATCAATTTGAGGCAACATTACAATCAGATATTAAATCTTGGATTAGATGGTGGAACAAACAAGACTCGAAAGCACTTGAGTCCGCTTTGTTAGGAATGAGTAGAACATTAGAAGAACAGAAATTATACTTATCTGCCAAATCAGAATCTTATGTAAAAATCATTGGAAATATTGTTGGTAAAGGTAAGACCTTAATACAGCCAATTGCAATTATCCTAGGGGAGAATCTAGGCCAGTCTTTTGGCTTGCCACCTTCTACTGGAAGTATTGCATCTGGAATAGCTTCCTGGGGAGTAGCGGAGTTTTCTGAAAAATTAGCTAACAATATCACTAAGAGATTATCAAACCATCGAAAATGGACTCACGATGTATTGGAAATAGTCAAGGGGGTAGAGTAATTTCGCCACAAATATTTATAGTTTGCCCAAATCAACAAACTCCAAGCGGTGGAATGGGGGTCTTATTTCGTTTCGCTATAACCCTTCAAGAATTGGGATACAGAACTACTGTAGTAGTTTGGGACTTAAGATCTGATTCTTTTTCTTTGCCATGGCTAGACTTCGATATTTCTAACTTGGATATTCTTTCCGAGAACAATGCTCGAAAGTCTCTTTTAAATTCAAGACAAGAAGATTTTTTTATTGTAGCAGAATGTCTAGGCCAAGTAATGAATAAATATTCAAAAATTAATGCCAAAAAAATTGTTTTAGCTCAAAGTTGGTCTTATGTTTATGAAAATATCGAGAAAGGTTTTTGGAATGATCTTGGATTTGATATAGCAATTTGTGTATCCGATTTTATATTTCATTTTTTAAAAAATCATAAAAATTTTGTTAATCTTTTTCAGTACAAGCCATCTATTTCAACTAGCTTTTACTCACTAGATTCTAAACAAAAACTCAAGGATATCTTTATACATTGCCGGGGGAAGGAAACGAAAGTCCTTGCTGAATTTGTAGTAGCTCATGCTCGACGTATTATCTCTAGTTTAGGCATAAGTGCTTCTATGAGTTGCACCTATGCAGAACATATACCACGGAAAGAATTTGCAAAAGAACTTAGAACTCATAAAATTTGTCTTTTTACAGATCTATTAGCAGGATTAGGTACATTGCCTTTAGAGGCTTTTCAGAGTCATACTTTTTGTATTGGTATGCATGTTCCTGGAGCGAAAGAATATCAAATCCCGGAATTAGGTGATTGGCTAGTCCCTTTTGATCCAATCGGTCTGGCAGAATGCCTTGCTAAAAGGTACATAGAAATGGTTAATGAAAAGTTTGACTGGCAGTCATACGGAAAAGTCTGCGACGCCTTTGTAACTAAACATTCACTTCAACAAGAAAAAATATCGATTGAACAAATCTTTTTGAAACTAGTTTAGATATTGATTTAGAAGTATTTTTGAGAGAGTTAGCTTTTTTAGACCGTGATATTATATAAGCAGCATACTTATACTTCTTACCCTCAATGCATTTTAGATAACTATTAATCAGTCCAATTGCCTTTGGCTTATGTCCAGCAAAAAAAGCAAGAGCTTTTGTTTGCTAAAGCCTAAGAGGCAAAAGGTGAGGAGAAAAAGGGGAACCAACGGTTTCCTATTTAAAAAAAATAGCTTTTGTAGCCGGGAAAAATAAATTTAGGCAGCGTATTTTAGTTTATTATTTTCTATGCAATTTAAATAGCTGTTAATTAGATCAAGTGCCTTCGGCTTATACCCCGCAAAAAAGGCTGTTAAAGGAAGTATCTCAGTATGAGTTAACTTTTTACCTCTAACTTTAGACCATTTTGCTATTACGCAAAATGTCCACCATGCGAAAATTTCTTCATTGCTTAAGCTCTTAGCATGTAATTGTAATGATCTAGATCGGAAGAATCTGAGTAGAGATGCTTCGAAATTGACTACTACTTGCTCTAGTTCCATTGCATACCTCTTAATATTTACTGTTCTATAGGTATAGTCGCGAGAATGAGGGAGAAGTTGCGTGGATAGCTCTATTTATTCTGAATTTCTAAAATCTCTTGCACTAGAATAGAGAATTATGATTTAGAATATTAGATGCCATATTTAGAATACATAGATGATGAGACTTTTAAGAAGTTAGTAAAAAATGTCCTGGATGTAGGAATCAAAAAAAAGTCAGACGTAAATAAAGATTTTCAAAAAAATGTAATTGATCCTTTCAGCTCAGTAATTGAAACAGCTATTTCAAATGTTAATCATAAAACTTGGAAGGTCTCAGAAATGGCAAGACAGTGTCAAAAAACTTTAACTAATCACACAGGAGCATTACATCAAAAGATATTGGGAAATGTAAAAGGCTGGCAAGATTTAGGAACAGGGGGAATAGTTGATTTAGTTTGCGAAGATAGAAAAATTATAGCTGAAGTGAAAAATAAGCATAATACTGTAACTGGTGGAAAATTAGCAGATCAATATCATTCTTTAGATCGGTTAGTTTCACCCAAATCTAGTAAGTATAAAGACTATACAGCTTACTTCGTAAATATTATACCAAAAAAGCCAGAGAGATTTGATATTACATTCGAACCCTCAGATAAAGATAAAGGGCAAAAATGTTCAAAAGATGAAAAAATTAGAATCACTGATGGTGCTAGTTTTTATGAATTAGTCACAGATAGAAAAGATGCGCTTGAGGAAATGTATAATGCGTTACCTGAGGTTATAGAAGAAATATTTAGAAAAGAATATAAAAAGAAGGATTTTTCAGTTTTAGATAAGGATAAATTTAAAGAATATTTTAGAACTGCTTATAAATAAAACCTTTGTAAATAACCATGTGTAATGTTATGTAGGGTAGATGAAAAATAAAGAATATCTATCTCTTGCTCAAGTGGCTGACATTTTATCGGTAAGTAAAGAAACTCTTAGAAGATGGGATAGAAGTGGAAAGCTGAAATCTATAAGACATCCTATAAATAATTATAGAGTTTATCATAAAAGTCAGCTTAATTGTTTTGAAGAAGCGAATCTAATGCTTAACTCTAATTGGAAAGAGGAGTTAAAATGTAAACCAGTAAGAGCTTATAAAGCTATCGAATTATTTGCAGGGGCAGGGGGCTTGTCGCTAGGTTTAGAGAAGGCTGGCTTTAAAGTTGAGTTACTTAATGAATTAAATAAAGATGCTTGTAAAACACTTAAGGCAAATAGAAAAAAGTGGGAAGTACTAGAAGGGGATATCTCTGAATATTGTTTTAAGGATTTTAAAAAAGAAATTGATTTAGTTTCAGGAGGTTTCCCTTGTCAGGCATTTTCTTATGCAGGTAAGAAGCTAGGTTTTAAAGACACTAGAGGAAATCTTTTTTATGAGTTTGCTAGAGTAGTAGATGAAGTAAAGCCAAAAGTCTTGTTAGGGGAAAATGTTAGAGGACTTTTAAAGCATGATGATGGAAGAACTTTAAAGACAATTAGAGGGATTATAGAGGAACTAGGATACACTTTAATTGAGCCTAGAGTATTAAAAGCCATATTTTATCAAGTCCCTCAAAAAAGAGAGAGATTATTTTTAATTGCTATTAAAAATAAATACGCTAAAAAATTTAATTACTATTGGCCATCTCCTTATAAAAGAATAATGACTTTAAGAGACGCATTATTAAAAGGGGAGCTTTATAATAAAAAAGTACCTAAATCGGATGGGCAGAAGTATCCCGAGCGTAAAAAAGAAATACTATCAAAGGTTCCACCAGGAGGTTATTGGAGAGATCTCCCTGATGATTTACAAAGAGAATATATGCAAAAAAGCTATTTTTTAGGTGGTGGAAAAACGGGTATGGCAAGGAGATTGTCTTGGGATGAGCCCTCTTTAACTTTAACGACTTCTCCTGCACAAAAACAAACAGAAAGATGCCATCCTGAAGAAACTAGACCATTGGCTATAAGAGAGTATGCAAGAATTCAAACTTTTCCTGATGAATGGGAGTTTATAGGTTCAGTAAGTAGTCAGTACAAGCAAATTGGTAATGCAGTTCCTGTCAATCTTGCTTATGCTGTTGGAAGAAGTCTAATAAGATTATTCAACGATATAGAAGAAAATAATATCTCTGAAGAATCTGCCTATAAAATTGCTAATAAAAAATTAGGGCAAATAGCAGTAAATTTTTAAATGCTAACTAATAAATGCTAACTAAATCAAATTACCTTTCAGCCATTCAATGTAAAAAAAAAATTTGGTTAGAGAAAAATTCATCAGTTGAAAAAGAACCTTTAAGTCTTTCAGATCGAAGAAGAATAGAAGAAGGGAATAGAGTAGGGGAGCAAGCTCGTAGAGCAAGAGGAGAGGGTGTATTAATTGAAACTCTCGATTGGAATAAAGCAGTTGAGCAAACAAATCAGGCTATTGAGAGAGGAGAAGAAAGAATTTTCGAAGCTGCATTTGTATATAACAATCTAGCAGTAAGATTAGATATTATAGAAAAAGCCCAAGATAGTTGGAATCTTTTTGAGGTAAAAGCGAGTACTAGTAAAAAATCTGAATATATTACAGATATTTCTTTTCAAAATTATGTTGCTAGTCTTTCAGGATTAAAAATTCATAAAAATGAATTAATTTTAATTAATAAAGAATATTTAAAAGATAACTCTAAGGATTTATTTGTTTATAAAAATGTTGATGAAGAAGTAGGTGAGTATCTTAAAAATATAGGTGTAGAACTAGAAGAAATTGAAAATAGTTTAAAAAGCAGTAATTCTCCTAAAATTCATGTATCAAGACATTGTAAGAAACCAGAGAAGTGTGTTTATTGGAATAATTGTTGGGCTGAGATTCCTGAAAAATCAATATTTACAATTCCAAGATTACATAAAAATAAAGAGGCTGATTTAATTAAAAATTCTATTATTAAAATAAAAGATATTGTAGAGGATTTAAAATTAAGTAAAAATCAAGAAAAATACGTAAATTCTGTTATTTCTAATAAACCAGTAATAAATAGAGAAGGGATAAAACAAAGTTTAGAGGCATTACAGTATCCTCTATACTTTTTTGATATTGAAACTGCACAAGATGCAATTCCTAGATTTAAAGAAGTAGCACCTTACACTCAAATGTGTTTTCAGTTTTCTTGTCATGTTTTAGAAGGAAATGGAAAGTTAGAGCATTTTGAATTTCTACATACTGATGACACTGATCCTAGAAAGCCGTTTTTAAATAAATTAATTGAAACATTAAAAGAAGAAGGTAGTATTATCGTTTATCATCAAACTTTTGAAATAACTAGGTTTAAGGAGTTTAAAAAGTGGTTTCCTGAATACTCTGAGGAACTTGATAATATAATTTCTAGAGTTTGGGATTTAGAAGTTATATTTAAAAATTATTACATGCATCCTGATTTTAACGGAAAGACTTCAATTAAAAGTGTGCTTCCAGTTTTAGTTCCCGAACTAAATTACAGCGATCTAGAAATTTCTAGAGGTGATATCGCTTCTGCTATATGGTCTAAAATGATTTATATCGAAGATAATAGTGAGAAAGAGAAAATTAATAAT
>CAYOZL010000080.1:0-7693 GCA_964408435.1 uncultured Bdellovibrionales bacterium
TCACCAGGAATAAGTGAATCAATTCCGCAATTTACTTTATAAAAATGCTTTATCGCAACAACATTACTAAATGAATAGAATTCAGGAATCTCTTTAACACTTGATGCTCTAATAAGTATTTTTCTAACTTGCTTTTCTATGCTCTCGATACTGTCGTTTTCGGTATTTAATAAATTTGTAACTAGAATTAACTCTGTTCTATTACAGGTGCATATTATAGAGCATTCAAATACACCTCTTAAATCTTTAATTTCAGATAAAATCTTTAATTGAATCTCTTTATCAAAGTAAAGTTTCTCTCTTTGTTCAATATTCGAATTTCTGTGGCTAACTCCGTAAAGAGAGATGTCGAAGTTCTTTATTGATTCTATTTTACTTTCTTCTTTTCTAACTAACATGGCTACCTGAGAAACCTGATAGCACTAGACTAAGCACGGTAATTAGAAAACAAAACAATGAGAGCAAGGCAAATTTTCTACCCTTAAAATTGAAAAATTTTCTAGCTGTTAAAAGAAAAAAATAAGCTCCTAATAAAATAAATGAAGACAGGAGTTTACTAGAACTTAAAGATAAAGAATTACTACTTGAATACATAATTCCAGTAAGAATCCCAGTAAACATAAAAACAAAGCCTAGAACTAGCGAGTTAATACTAAGTTTATCTAGTTTTTTAACTGAAGGGAAAAAGCTAAGTAAAGATATATTGCTCTTAGATTTAAGTATCTTTTCTTTTAAAAGTAAAAAGACACTACAGATAAAAGCAAAAACATAAGCAACGTATGAAAATACATTTAATATAATATGCACCCATAAAGAAAAATAATCTGGAAATGAGTTAGCTTCGCTACTTGGGTAGTGAAATAGAACTGAAGCGATTAATAAGAATAGAAATGTAACTGGGGCAATAATTGCACCAAAGGAACTAATTAATAGTTTTTTATTTAAAAACACAAAGCTTCCAGCTAAGCTTAAAGAAATAAAGAATAAAGTCGATGAGAAATCAGGATTAGGTAAGCTTTTATTCCCTAGAGTCCAAAACGCAAAAGAACAAAAATGAATAAGGAACGCAGCTAATAGAAAATTATACGGCAGGTCTTGTTTCTTAGTTTTTCTATCAATTAAACCTGCATTTGAGTAAATTAACTTAGAATAAAATACGCATGATAAGACGTATAATACTAGTGCAAGTAGGAAGGATAAATGTAGCGCAACACCCATAACCGCGCATTTTAGGGGATTTTAATTCTTTGTCCAACGCGTATAGGCTTTTTAGAGCTAAGCCTATTGTATTTAAGTAATTTTGATAATGAAACCTTATACTTACGTGAGATACTAGAGAGTGTCTGACCTTTTTTTACTTTGTGTATTCTAGCTCTTTTCTTTGTAGCTCTTTTATTATTACGGCTACTGCTACTTCTACTATAGCCAGCTCCTGGTATTTTAATCTTTTGTCCAATACGAATTACAGATCGATTTTTTAAACCATTCGCTCTTCTAAGACTATTTAAAGAGACACGATATTTACTAGCGATCCTAGATAAGGTGTCTCCTTTTCTCACCTTATAAGAACTATAATTAGGGGCAATTCTTTTTGCCTTCACTAAACCAGAAGATAAATTATGTACTTTTGAGCCACTAATATTTGAAACTAAATTATTTGCCCTACCAGGTGGCACTTTCACTACAGTGCCTTGAGGGATTTTAACTTTATTAGAAGTTATAGGCGATCTAAAAGCTAAATTTAACTGTTTAATTCTTTCTGTATCTCCGCCTTCAATTCTAACTAAATCATTAAAAAAGATTGAACGACCTAATTCAACTTCATCAAAACTCCAAGCCTGCTCCCTAACTAGACCTGGAAAATACTTTTGTGCATTTTGTTCAATTTCTAAAGCAGCTAAGAATTCTGCATAAAAATTACTAGATGCAAAACCAAATGTTTTACTTTTGTATTTTTTTATTATTGTAGGTAGGTGCTTACTTCCAGATTTTTTAACTGCATTCCTTACCCCTCCTAAACCATGATTATAAGAAGTAATGGCTAATGGCCACTGGGCTAAGTCTTGATAAGAGTTCTTAAGATATTGTGCAGCTGCACGAGTTGCAATAATAGGGTCTCTTCTTTCATCAATAGCGTAATTTACATTCATGTAAAGCTTTCCAGTAGAGCGCATAAACTGCCAAATACCTGCAGCTCCTACTGAACTAAACGCCTCATAATCAAATGAAGACTCAACTAAGGGCAACCTACCTATTTCTGTAGGTAAATTCTCAGCGGTTAGTATTTGTTCAATAACATTTAAATACCTACCTGAGCGTATTAAGCCTTGTTCAAATTTTTCTCTAATACCTCTTTGATATCTAATTTCTTTCTTTTTTAAAGCCTTTTTATACTTAGCAGTACCTGGACCAAACTTCGCAAAAAGTTGTTGAATCCTGCTATCTAATCTTGAGCGAGGAGCTTTTCCTTTCGATAAATAAGTAAGTGAGTTTCTAATAGCACTAATTTCTGCATCAATTGAATCTCTTCTTTTCTTTAATAAGACTTTATTTTCTTTATCATTCGGATCCATGTACTCAGAAAGATCTAGAACAGAGTAAATAACTTCTGGATGAGATCTAAAATGAAAGACTCTATGAGTTTTACCGTATTGAGAAAAAATCAACTTCCAAAACTCCACCTTACCTTCTAAGCCATTTGGAACTGAAAAATCATTCGCTAATACCGGACTAACAAAAGCTGGATTAACTAAAGTGAAAAAGAAAAAAATTGAAAAAATATACTTCATAAATATTTTGCTGCTTAAAATTTTACTGTGGTAGATATGCCACTTCTTTAACCAAAGCATTCTCTAATTTTTTTGCCTGGCTTTTGCTAAATTCTCCGTTAACAATTATGCAAAAAGCATAACGTTCATTATCTCTATCCTCTAAGTAACCTGCTAGAGAACTTACATTATTTAATGTTCCAGTTTTCGCCCATACTGAGTTTGCCCGCAAGGTATTTCTGTAATCCAAGCTATCGATAGTATTAGTTGTGTTAGATCTTTGCTTATACAAAACTCTTTTCTTCAAAGTTCCCGAATTACCAAAACGACTAAAAGAAGAGATAAAATCTGGATATATAGAAAAATCTCTTTGTGCCTTCAATAATAAAGACGTCATAGTCTTAGCAGAAATTCTATTTTTCCTACTTAAACCTGAAGCATCTGCAATCTCAATATTATCAATTCCAACTCTTGCTAAACTAGACTTAAGAGTTTCTAGCCCTAGATTATGATCGAAATACCCTTTTGAGTCTTGACCTAAGGCATAAAGTATTTGTCCAGCTGTATAGTTACTACTGTAATGATTCATATCAGCTAGGATATGTTTTAATTTTTTAGATTTATGAATATGCAAAAGAGTTGAAGCAGAAGGAGTTTGACCAGTTAAAAACTCTCCTCCAATTTCAACACCAAATAAATTAAAATAATATGAGAGTAAGTCTGCATAATATTTTACAGGATTCCTAATCGCATAAAACATTTCTACTTCATCAGAACTTTTACTTATTCTTCCAGATACATTTACTTTTACTGGGTCTTTAGGAATAGAATAATAATTACCTTTCCTAGCTCCGTAACTTTGAGGATTATAACTACTACTATTAGGGCTAAAGTTTACAGAAAGCTCCTTACCTTTATATGAAAGAGTTTTTACTGAATTAAACAACTTATAACTAAGCCCAGAAGTTAATGACACTTGAGCCTTCTCACCAATAATTCCAGGAAAAACTGAAACCCTAAATGCATTATGATTAACCGTTACACTAGTATGCGCAGCTTGATAAGCTTTCTTACCCGTTGCTGCCTGAGCAGTTTTAAATAAAGTATTATCTAAAATTACATTATTAACTCTTTTAATCCCTGAGTTCTTAATCGCCATAGACATCCTAATCATATCTTGACCAATAAAACTGGGATCCCCGTAAGCTCTTATAAAAATATTAGGCTGAGGACTATCTTTAGAGCTAATAAAAACTTCTGTGGGAAACTCATAATCAGCTCCAATTTCTTTCAATGCGACGTAAGTAGTAAATAACTTAACTATTGAAGCAGGTATTAATTTTAGATCTGGATTATTAGAAAATAATTCTTTTCCAGTAGATAACTGCAAAAGAGAAATTCCTATTTTTTCATTATCAAGTTTAGAATCAGTAACTATTTTAGCTAGTCTTGTTGGAAGACTAGGATCGTAAGCAGATGCTTGAATTGGAAGCAGCAAGACTAACACTAAAAGTATGAACTTATGCATACGGCATAATAGTATCTAGAAGCTAGTTTGTCATGAACAGTTTATACTTAGAAAAGATTAATTCTATTATGAATTTTCGTTCTAGTGTTTATTTTTTAATCTAATTGGGACCTGGAAGCTTTTTCAATAAAATAACTGCGCTAGCAGACATCCCCTCTTCTCTACCAATGAAACCCATTTTTTCCATCGTTGTAGCCTTAATACTAACTAAAGACTCATCGACTTTAAAAAGCTCTGCTAGAGATGCTTTCATTTTTGCAATATGCGGGAACATTCTAGGTTTCTCAACTACTAAAGAAATATCGCAATTTCCCAAACTCCAATTTGCCTCTAATGCTTTATCCCAAACCCAATCAAAAAGTTCAGTGCTTTTAGCATTTCTGTAAGCTTCTTCAGTATCTGGAAACCATGAACCAATATCACCCCAACTAAGCGCTCCTAAAATCGCATCAATTACTGCATGCAATAAAACATCTGCATCAGAATGTCCTAATAAACCTTTTTCATGAGGAATTTCTATCCCTGCTAAAATTAGTTTTCGGTCCACTGCAAATTGATGCACATCAAAGCCGTAGCCTATTCTAAAATCCATGACGCTCCTTCCTCCTAGTAATTAGCGTTATTGCTATAAATTTAGAAACAAAGTTTATAGTCTCTTCTTTTAATCCAGAGCAAGCCCTGAGCTTAAAGAAATCATTCGTATTACACTTTTTCATAGCTCTCTTAATGCCCCACTCTCCTGCATTATACGCAGCAATAGCTAAAAGTGGATCATCAAAAGAAGAATCTAAGTCTTTTAAATATCTTACAGCCGCTTTTGTAGACTTCACTGGGTCTTTTCTTTCATCATTAATAAAGCCAACCTTTAATCCATAAGCTTTAGCAGTGCGAGGCATAAACTGCCAGATACCCACAGCACCACGACCCGAGCGAGCATCTGTAATAAAACGACTTTCTATATGAGCAATATTAATCAATTCAGGGGAAAGTCCATGAGCAATAAATTCTCTTTCCATCATATCTTGATACTTTGCTTTTCTAGCTAAACCATCCGATATGAATTTTTTTTGTGAGCCAGAATATAAAGCTAAATGCTTCCTAACATTAGGATTATCTCTTAATTGAATTCTTTTTTTCCTAATTCTGGGTAAATTAGTAGATTGCTTACTAATTGAAGAGTTAATTCTAGATTTGTCTAATCCATACTGCCCAGTTCTTGATGGAATTACTGTATTAAGTTTTTCCTTTCTAGAGATCCTCTTAGATTTGATAGTATTTGGAACGTTTATTATCTGGCTAGTTTGCGTGCATGCAGAGCATAAAAAAAACATTAAAAAAATAGGTAATATTTTCATAGTAAATATTTTTTCCTATTCTTTATATTCTTTGCTTTCAATTTAGTAAAAGCCCAAGTATAAGTAACATAAACTAACAATACGAGTACACCTTAATGAGACACACACTAATCGCTTTACTTCTCACTTCTTTATTTTCTTCTTGCACCTATACAAGTCCTAAGAATTATTTAGAATCTGGTACGATCTTAGTTTCTAAAAGCGTTGAAAACTACTTAAATGTAGCAAGTCTAAAAGATAACACATCAAACGAAATGAACAACTTAGTGGGTTTCTTCCCACCTAGTAAAGACTTCACCCCAGCTTTTAATGAGCTATGGTTAGAAGTAGATACTAACGCTGAAACTATCAGCGTTAAAAATGGAAATAGAACAGTAAATAAATTTGAGACATACGGTGCAAAATTCGCAGCAAAAGGAAACTTTTTTATTACTTCTAAAAACAGTCTTTCAAACAACACTGCCCCAAAATGGCAAGCCCCTGATTCATACTTTAGCTCAAGAGGCTTAGCAGTTCCACAAGATACAAACAGAGTTGGAGCATATGGCAAAACAGCAATTTTTGGCACAGATAATTTAGTAATTCACACTTCGCCTTTTTGGACTTCTGAAGTTGGTGGAATTAAAGTTTCTGAAAGAAAACTAGATACTGTTTTTGCAAGCTTACCTGTTGGAAGTCCGATTATTATTAAATAAATTTCCCGGATTTAAAGTCCTTTATAAAAACCAGGGAAAAATAAGAAGCTTAACTAACATACAAAGCAATTAGAAGACTACTTCTTGCGATTTTTCTTCCTGTCCTTATTAGCTTTTCTCCTCTTTTTCCTTTCTTTTTCTTTATCACGAATGTGTTTTGGTCCTTGCTTATTCTTTTGAACAACTTTCTTTTCATCTTGCTTTATCTGATGACCCATACTTTGAGGTTTGGTTCTTAACTCAAATGTAAGCAGGTTATTTTCAAATAACTCTGGAATCCACTCAGTAGGAGTTTGCTTCCAGTTTTTTGCAAGTTCCTTAAAAAAAGCGACAATATTCGCACCAGGATCTACTGGCGCAATATAATCTGGATCAGGAGAAAAATGAACACCAATGTATCCACCCAACTTAAGCAGTAGTTTCTTTCCTCCGCACTCACGATACTCTCGAAGAGAATCTACCGGCCACTTACTTCCACCTTCTGGCCAAGAAAGCAGCAATGAGCTATCAGAAAAATCAGTCAAAAGCTCGCTTGAACCTTTAATCAAATTTCCACTTTGTCTTAGTTTTTCTGACCATGGATAACTTTCTGAAACTCCTGCCATAGTTTCTTTACTTAAATCAAGATTAACATAGTCCCCTGGATCAATACCTACGGCATTAATTCCTCGTTGAAGAAAAACAGAAACTCCATAGCCAGAACCACATCCAATTTCAACAATTTTTGGATGACTAAGAGCAAGATACTCAAGTTGTTTTTCCGTAAAAGGCCCGTAGGAAATAGAATTTGCTGGTAGTCGTAACTGACTAGTTTGCTTTTTTGCAAGCATTCGAAATTGATTCAAATTTGCACGAAGCCCTACTACTTCTATATCCATAAAGGAATTAATACTTTTAAGTTTAGGCGTGAACGTATTGGTAAACATTGGCCAAAATTCAATATTTGCCTGCATTTCCATACTTCCGGGGAATGCATATTGTAATGACATAAACTTATCGACCCAAAATCCAGTTGGATCAAAGCATCGTTTAAGTTCATTTTGTAAATTCACATGAGGCAAATTTTGCTCACAAAAAGTCATAAAAATTTCCCACTCAGTTGTGTACACTTGAGTGAAAAGAGAACCAAATTGACCAAACGAGTTGTAGTTGATTTGAGCTGACATCGTTAATTAACCTTTTTCATAAAACAAAAAACAAATGGATAAGTTACCTTAAAAAATCTTACTTATCCGGGAAATTTTTTTATAATAGGTAGATGATAGGAGAATTCATAATTTTGGATTGTCTTATTTAAATTAAAAATGCAGGGAGTATTTTCGGGCAGGAAAATACTCATTGATTATC
>CAYOZL010000081.1:0-7660 GCA_964408435.1 uncultured Bdellovibrionales bacterium
ATCACTGACGCGGCAGCAGCTACTTGTACTGCAGCAGCAGCTACTATTGCTTAATTAATAGTTAAAGCTAAACTAAAGGGAGCCTTTATGGCTCCCTTTTTTGTTTCAAAACAAAAAAACAGCCCTATTATAGATTTTTAATATTGTGTACACTAATAACGAATTATATAATTCTACAATGTTTAGGCTCATTACAATCATATTAATCACTTGCTTATTTGGCTTAGGCACTAACAAGACTAAGTCATTCTATAGAGAAGTAATACCTAAATACGAAAGCAAGCAAGACACCCCTCTTTATCTACCCCAAGCAAAACATTTAAGACTAATAACTTTTGGCTTTGAGCGCTTTGTATCAGACATTATCTGGTTTAGATCAATGAACTATTTTGGAAAGCAAATCTCTAAAAATAAAAGCATTCCGTGGCTATCGCATATGTGTGATTTAGTTACCGACCTAAATCCTAAAGCAGCTTCTCATTATGATTTTTGCTCATCCTTAATTTCTTGGGTAGCTAAAGAACCTGAAAAGACAGTTAACTTATTAAATAGAGCAATAAGTCACAGACCAGATTATTGGAGGTACTATTATATTAGAGGATTTAATTATTGGTATTTCTTAGAGAACAATGAAAAAGCAGCTAAGGATTTTCAAACTGGTTCAAAACTTCCAGATGCTCCCTTATTTATGGGTAAACTTGCTAGTAGGCTTTTATCAAATGACCCGAATCAAGCTATTGCATTTTTACAAAATCTTATTAAAAACTCTAAAGATGAAACTGCAGTTAAAGCCTTAAAAGAGAACCTAAAATTGGCTTATGTTAGCAGGGACATAAAACTACTTAATAACGCCGCTAGTAAATACGAAGAAATACACTCTAATAAAATCACAAATATGTCTGAGCTAGTAGAAAAAAAGCTTATTTCCTTTGTGCCCAAAGACCCTTATGGAGATAAATATTTATTAAACGATAAGGGAGAAATCATTTCTCAGAAAGGTAAAAAAGGTTTAGAATTCAAAGGCAAAACAGCTAAAACAGGTTTAGCAAAATTTTAGGCTATTTATTTTTATTAAATGAACAACATTCTTGAAATAAAAAACTTCAGTAAAGAGTTTCGCTCACATTGGACTTTTTCTAAAATTCCAGCAGTAAACGGCATTAGTCTTAATATTAAAGAAGGAGAAATTTTTGGATTCCTTGGTCATAACGGTGCTGGGAAAAGCACAACTATTAAATGCATAGTTGGTCTACATAAAGCTACTAGTGGGCAGATTTTATTTGATGGCAAACCTGTTAGTGAAAGTAAAAAAATTATTGGTTACTTACCAGAACATCCATATTTCTACGATCACCTAACTGTTAAAGAAACTCTTAATTTCTTTGCTCAATTACTTGAGATAGAGAATAAGAACAAAGTAGCTCAAGTGATGGAAGAACTAGGACTTGATGAAAGAAAAAATCAGAAAGTAAAAGAGCTTTCTAAAGGTTGGCAACAAAGACTAGGATTCGCACAAGCTATTCTAAACGACCCTAAACTACTAATACTAGACGAACCTTTTTCTGGACTGGACCCAGTAGCAAGAAAACATATTAGAGACATTATTTATGATAGAAACGAAAAAGGCACTACAGTGTTTATGACTTCGCATATACTCTCAGATGTTAATGAAATTTGCGGTAGAGTTATCATCATGAATAAAGGCAATATCGTAAAAGAAGTTAATCTAAAAGAATGGAATAAAACCTCTGCGAAGTCTTACGAACTAACAATTGCAAAAGAAGAAGCAGAGAAGATTAAAGCAGACATTAACTTTAGCCAGAATCTCAGCGCACCTTCAGGAGGTAAATTTTCTTTTAATAACTACGAAGACTCAAATAAAGCTTTAGAACTCTGTATGAAAAACAATATAGAAATTATCTCTTTTGAGAAAAAAGTTCCTTCCCTAGAAGAAGTATTTATAGAAATGAGCAGCATACATAAAGCAATATGAAAAAAAGCATTAAGAAAATACTCGCAATAGCTTTTAACACCTTTAAAGAAGCAATTAGAAACAAGATTTTAAACTCTGTTGTTCTTTTTGCAGTAGTTCTAATGTTTATATCCGCTTTATTTGGCTCAGTTAGCATTGGAGATAAATACAAAGTTATTAAAGACTTTGGCCTCTTTGGTGTGTCTTTTCTTGGAGCAATTGCTGCTGTTTTAGGAGGAGTTAATCTTTTAAACAATGAAATTAAAAGAAAAACAATTTACAATATCTTATCTAAACCTGTTTCAAGATTTCAATTTGTTATTGGCAAGTTTTTAGGTCTCTCATTAACTACTGCAATACTAGTTAGTCTAATGGGAATATGTTTAGTTCTTTTCATCTTAGCAGCTGAAGGTAGAGTTGATTATTTATTATTTCAAGCAATTTACATTGCAATACTTGAAAGCATTATTATCAGCGCAGTAACTATATTTTTCTCCTGTATGGTAGTGACTACTGTACTTACTGGTTTTTTTGGACTAGCTTTTTACTTAGGTGGAAGGGCTATTGTGTACTTACAGTACTTTATAAACGATGAACAAACTTCTGAGGGACTTAAAAATATTGTTAAAATATTCGATTATATTCTTCCTGATTTAAGTATTTATAATGTTGCTGATAGGATTGTAGAGGGAGCAGCAATTACTAAGATGCATTTTATAACTGCAACTACTTACTGCGCACTGTATAGCGCAACAGCTGTATTACTTGCTTGTATTATCTTTAAAAAGCGAGAGCTGACAATTAAATAAGTTAACTTATTTTAACTCTCTAACTTTCGGCTGTGCAGAATTTGCAGTAACAAAACTTCCTGGAGCAACACTTTCTACTAAAAAGACATTTCCACCAACAGTAGTTCCCTTCCCGATTATCGTCTCTCCACCCAAAATAGTAGCATTCGAATATATAACTACGTCATCTTCAACAGTAGGATGTCTTCTTATATGTTTTATTGGTTTTCCGTTTTCATCTAGAGGAAAACTTTTAGCCCCTAAAGTTACACCTTGATATAACTTTACATTATTCCCAATTACAGCCGTCTCACCAATTACTACTCCAGTAGGATGATCAACGAAAAACGACTCTCCAATTTTAGCCCCTGGATGAATATCACAACCTGTTTGAGTATGAGTCCACTCAGCCATGATTCTAGGAATTACAGGTAAATTCAAATTATAAAGTTTATGAGAAAGTCTATGACATGCTATTGCCAGCACCCCAGGAAAAGCCATTTTAACTTCTGCATACGAATGAGCTGCTGGGTCGCCGTCATAAGCAGCTTGAATATCGCTGATAATAAACCTTCTAATACTTGGAAGCTCTTTAAAGAGATCGGAAAGCAAAGTTTTCGCATCTTCAGACACATCTAAATTTTCTTCTTTCTTCTCAGTCTCTAAATTAGCTGAACCTGAGAAGCGAAGAGGAATTGCGAGCTTTACTTCAGGTAAAAGTAATTCATAAGCCATACTTAAAGTTTTACTTAAATAAGACTCTAAACCAACACTAGAAATTTCATTCTCAGGATTCCTACCAGGAAATACTGCATCTAATAAAAGCTCTAATGCTTTAGTAACTTTTACTGAATTAGGGTAGTCGTTTAAAATTGCATCAGGTCTATCCTCTGCAGTATTAGTATAAAGACCACTTAATTCTTTAGTTACACTATTTATTAAATCTTTATTCATCTTCTTTATTGAGATTATTACCCAGCTAATAAAGTCTTAGCAATCTGACTAGCTAACTTCCCTTCAAAATTCCCTTTATGCTCAGTATTTAAAGCTTGCATAATTTTTCCAATATTATCCGTTCCATTAGCTATTAAATCTTTAATTAAACTTTGCATTTTCTCTTCACTATACTGCTCAGGCAAGTAAGCTTGAATAACTTCGATTTCAGCTTGTTCTTTTTGAACTATATCTTCTCTATTATTCTTCTCTGCAAATTCTATAGAATCTCTTCTTTTTTTAATTTCTTTTTTAAAAATATCTATAATAATAGCTTCTTCAGCATCTTTACGGTTATCAACCTCGTATTGCTTAACAGCTGCACTTAAACCTCTTAAGGTTAAAAGTAAAACTTTGTTTTTTGCCTTCATTGCATCTTTAATATTTGCTTGAAGCTCTGTTTTAATCATTTTCTATCCTATTATTATTGCTCTTTATATTACTATAGACCTTAAATATTAATGCTAAACCTACAAGAATAAATAAGATTGGAAAAGCCCATGCAAAGATACCAAAGCCTTTTACTTCAGGCATTCCGTAAATATCCTTTCCAAATGCAATTTTAAGCTGATTTTTAACAGCTTTTTTACTATAGCCTTGTTTAAACCAATCTTTAATCTGCACTCTTAACTCTCTTGCTCTTGGACTTGGGCAAGCTGAAATTGTCATACCTGGGCAATAAGGCGACATGGTAGTATCTGAGATTTCTCTAGTTAAATCATCGAGATCTTGTGCTACCGCTATGCTAGAGGCACTAAGTAAAAAAATGAATATCAAAGCTATTTTTTTCACCATTAGGTCTTAACAGATATGAGAATATTCTGCTATTCTATATGAATGAAATGCCCAAGTTGCAAAACAGAAATACCAAAAGAAAGGCCTGAGTCCTGGCCGTTTTGCACAAAGAGATGCAAAATGATTGATTTAGGAAAATGGGTAAATGAAGAATATGCAATTCCTGTAAGACAAGCTCCAAGCGAGGAAGAAATTGAGGAACTAGAGAGTGCCCTGAGGGGAAGGATAAAGAAACAAAACTAAATTAAATAGCTAAATTAAATTCTTAGCCTTCTTAAGTAACTCGTAATTCACAGCTTGATCTTTTTTATCAAAATCAATTAATTTACAATCCGCAGGTAAATCCTCCCACTCAACATTCATTGCTCTACTAATTGAATTGTAAGCTGTTTTTCGTAAGAACAAATCGTTTTTTTGATCTTCTAATATATTAAAAAGTAATTCTAAAATTTTAGCATCTTTTTCTTGCTTCTGATTTAAGTACTCTCCTAATACTTTTATCGCCTGTTCCCTTGCATCTGAATCTAGATCCCATGCAAGACCAACTGCAACACTTATAATATGTGGCAGATACTCCTCTGTTAGCTCCCAATTTAAGCAAAGTATTTCTATTACCAAACTTACAATTAGTGCATCTTTTTCTCTTAGAAAATTAGAAACCAGTTTATGATGTTGTTTTAAATTAGAGACTTTTATAAGAACTAAATAAGCGTATAAATCATTTACACTATTCTCTCTTGGTTTATCCTCGTACCAACTTTGAAGTACAGTTACAATTTGCTCAATCTGCTCAGCTTCTAACTCTTTACCTTTTGAGACTTTAGAAAGTAGTTCTTCAGGATTAAACATGAGCTTAAATCATTTATTATCAGGTAGTTTCTTCTTAAATAAGGTATTTTTAATATCACTTAAAAAAGAGCCCTTCTTAGATGGTTTTTGAGTAATATAAAAAGGAGTTGCCCCGTCAAATAATTTATCGTTCGGCCCACTTCCTAAATTATCTACAACTAAAATACCCCTTTCCATAAAACCTATTTCTTCTCTAATAAATTTTTTCTGAGCTTGGTCATCTTCACTATATTTTAGCCCTAGCATTGCACTAGTAGCTTCAGAGTTATCTTCTTTAACAGAAATTAAAAAAGCCTCTTCTAATGTTTTAGCTAATTCTAAAATCGGTAATATTTTTCTTTTTAATTCAGGAAATAAATTACTTGAGTTATCTACCTCTAAATCAAAAGCTTGTTGCTCCCCTCCTAAAGCAGAAACCAACTCAGGAATTGCTTCTTTTCCATTTTTTAGCAGTGATATCTCCCAAGCAGTAATTTCTTTTCCAATTTCTTGCTCAGGGTCAATGTATAACCACAGCTCCTCACCTACTAACCAAAGCAGCGATTTAAAATCTTTTTTAGTAACTCCAATTTCTCTTTTTGCCCAGTGATGCAAAAAATCTTCTTCTGAAAAGATAGGCAAACATTCCTTACCTTCATAATCAACTGTTAAATAACCAAGTTGATCAACATGAGCCTTACCAATTTCTACTTCCTTTGCACTTTTCTTAGAGTCTTTTTGCACAGGAATATAAACTTCAGACTCAAGTAGAAGCTCAAAAAATTTCTCTGCTGCTCCCTGTTTTTCATCGGCAGCTTCATATAATAATTTTGCTAATTCATTCACCTCTATATAGATATTAAATATTTGCCTTAATTACTACGTTTAAGTAAGTTTAACCGCTATATATTTGACCTAAGCCATGAGAAAATTTCTACATTCTAAAATCCACAGAGCCACAATCACTCAAGCAGACCTTCACTACGAGGGTAGTTTAACCATACCTCCACAACTTATGCAGGCAGCAAATCTTAAAGACTACGAAGCTATACAAGTCTGGAATGTAACAAGAGGAACAAGACTAGAGACTTACGCTATAACTGGCACAGATGAGAAAACTATCTGCTCAAACGGAGCAGCAGCTCATCTAATGCATGAAGGCGACATGATTATAATAGCAGCGTTTTGCTTTCTTAATTCCGATGAAATTAATAAGCATAGAGCAAAGCTAGTCTTTGTTGATGAAAATAATCAAATAAAAGATATCTCTGAAGAGCTTCCTGGGCCTCAGACTAGGTAATAGCAAAATAGCCATAATTCTCTGCCAGAGAGTTATTGTTTAAATCAATTTTTTTTATTATATTCCCGCTTCAAACCAACATTCCTCGGTAGCTCAGTTGGTAGAGCAGGTGACTGTTAATCACCTTGTCGGCGGTTCGAGCCCGTCCCGAGGAGCCATTTTCATTTTAAGATCTAGATTTAAGCCACATATATTTTAGTAGAACATCAGCTATTTTTGATAAATCAAAAATTCCTATCGGAACCATCTATTTTCTACAAGCAGAAAACGCCTTTCATATCGGCACGATACTATTAATCAGCTTTAGTTTTAATTATTTAATAATTGTTCCTATTTGGCTTCTATTAATTACACTACTTCCATATTTTTCTTTGGAGATTCTAGATTCTAGAACGGGGTTACTTTTTTGAATTAAAAAAGTATTGTAATCAATAATTTACAGCTTTAACTAATTAAAGTAATTTCTCAAGTTTGATGAAAGTAACCCCGTTCCAAGTCAAATATTAGAAAAGCTTAGAGTTAAAGAAAAAGAATTAGTAGATAAGAGGATAAAAGAAAGAAAAACTTTTTTAGGAGCTAAAAAACTTAAAGAACAAAGACTAGACTTAGAACACGAGCCTAAAAAATTTGGAAAAAGAATGATTTGCTTATCTAGCAATGCAGAGCTTAGAAAGCATATAATTAATTGGTATAAAGTACTAAGTTCTAGAGCAAAGTATCAGTATGAGAAGTTTAAAGAACAAAAAAGTATTAAACTTCCAGCTGGAATGTTTTTTTCAGGAGGTTTGTTATCAGGAAATTTACTTAAATTGCCACTTAGAATTTAAATATTTAAGCCTCTAAAATTCTGCACTTGCGTCTTTTTTTTAATTTTTATTCAAATTAAGAGGTTCTTAACAAGAAAACTAATTTTAATAATCACAAATATCTAACTTTTAACTGCAATGAGTAATGTAAATAAGAGTTGCTTGTTTCCTCTAAAAA
>CAYOZL010000082.1:0-7306 GCA_964408435.1 uncultured Bdellovibrionales bacterium
TTCATACCCATCTCTACCTCATTAATGATTCTTCCCCCTTCTAAATAAAATTCAATATGACGCTGAGATTCTACTGCTGTACCGATAATAGATTTGTTTTTAGATTTAGTAAGCTCAGGCATATAAAGATGTTCTAAAAACTTACGAATTATCCCTTCTGGTACTCCCTCGCAAGCTAGTTGAATTTTTAAGGATTCGCAAAGCAACTTATTTGGTTGCCTAATTTCATCAACTTTAAGACCAGGAATAGTAACTGTATATCTAGTAAGAGCATTTACAAATATTAAGCATTTTCTTCTGTCGTAATAAAATAGATGTGCATACCAAGTAAAGAATGGATCTGTTTCAAAAACCCCATAACCTACTTTTTTAGGCTCAATATTTAAAATCTTGAGCATTTTTAGAGAACACTCAATTCTTGCTTTTACTATTTCTTGCATTTTAACCTAACTTATCAAAAAACTTTTGTGGGTTTTTAGAAAATTGCCCATAGTTTTTTTTATTTATAATTACAGCTTTTGCATTAGGATATTTCTCTAAAAACTTCTCTAAACCAGAAATGCTTCTAGCTCTTTCTGACTTAACCTCAATTGCATAAAGTTTTTGCTGAAATTTGTATACTAAGTCAACTTCACTGTTTCTCTCTCTCCAATACGATAACTGACCAGGTAAACGGTATAAATCCGCTGCAACTGCTTGTTCAAAAATTCTTCCTTTCACGTCGTTTGAATCTATTTTATCACCGTAATAAATACTAGAAAGTGACGGTGCTAAAGCACACACCTTAGGACTTGAAGTCTTATTTTTAAATAACTGACTTCCATACTTTGATAAAGCTTGGAATAAAAAAGCACCACAATAAATTTCAATATACCTTTTAACTAAATCAGTATTACCCTTGTCTTGAAGTTGACCTAATATCTTATTATAGCTTATTTCTTGTGCAGGATAAGAAGATAAGACCTCAAAGGCTTGTCTGAATAATGCTGGCTTATTAATTGTTCGTAATTGAAAAATATCTCTACCAATTACATTTTCAATAATTGAGTCTTTTATATAAGAAAACCACCTACTATAATCATTAATATACTCATAGCTACCTGGATAACCTCCATATTTTAAATAATTATCTAAATCCCAACCAAAAGCTTTTCTAGTTTCTTCAAAGTTCCAATGATAGGCTCTAATTTTTTCATACCTACCTGCTAAACTTTCTGTAAGTCCAGACTGTAAAGACAAGGCACTAGAGCCTAAAAGCACCACTTTTAACCTTTTCGACTTTTTCTCTTTATCCCATAAACTTTTAATCACTTCAGACCAGTTAGGTATTTTTTGGATTTCATCTATAAATAAAACAGTTCTACTGTCTTTTCTCTTTGCTTCTTGCCAATGCTCAATTAACCAAGAAGTAGAGGCAGAAAACCCCTCATCTGCACTAACATAATATGATGCTTGTTTAATTTTTTTTGTTATTTCTATTGCAGCAGTAGTTTTCCCCACTTGCCGAGGGCCAAGTACCACTTGTATTAACGGAGAGTCTTCTTCTAATCGTTTAAGTAGGGTTTTAGTAAATGGTAGTATGATTTTATTCATATAAATTATAGAGGTAGCTATAATTTATTATAGAGGTAGCTATAATTTTGTCAAGGCTTAAAATACCAACATAGTAAAAATACTTTTGTTGGGTAGCTCCTCTAAGACTATCCTAGCTTTACCAAAATCGCACCTAAGACAAGCAAGACAATTCCAAATATTCTTTGTTTACTTAATTCTTCTTTTAGGAAAAATACTCCCAAAAAGATTGCTACTAATATTGATATCTCTCTTAATGCAACAACGTATGAAGCTGGGCTATGTTGAAAAGCCAAAAGAATGAGTACGTATGCAGTCACCCCTGCATACCCTATAGATAAGGCCTTCTTTTTATGCTCTTTGAAGATAAGAGAAATCTCAGGTTTCATACCTTTATAAATAAAAGGAATAAGAACTAATGGTGAGCCGATATTTATCAAAAAAATAAAAAGTAATGGAGAAATATGGTTTACCCCTAGCTTATCCGTAACTGAATACAAAGCGATAGAGCATCCTACTAATATTGGTAAATATGCATTTTTATAATCTTTCTTATTGAAACTAATACTAATAATTCCTAAAACAATAGAAAAAACTCCAATAAATCCAACTAATGAAATTGAATCAATTTTGAGAAAGGAAGCTAAAAGCACTGTACCAATAATTCCTGTTCCTCTTGAAACTGGATATACAATTGAAATTTTACCTTTTTCATATGCAGAACCTAAAAGGAAAATGTAAAGAGCATGAAAAAAAACTTGTGGCTAAAAAGAATAATATTGCTTTTTCACTAATGCCGTATACAAAAAGTGCGGACACAACAAAGGGAAGACTAGTAAGCCCAACCATAAACTGAGCCGACCAAATCAAAGCAATTTTGTTTAAATGACTTTTTTTGGTTAAGAAATTCCAACTAGCATGAATGACCGCAGAGACAATTACTAAAATAAATGCACTGATACTCATTCTTAAGGCAGTGTAAAATAAAGTGTGTAAATCGCAGCGATAAAAACCCCATAACCAACTTTTTTAGGCTCAATATTTAAAATCTTGAGCATTTTTAGAGAACACTCAATTCTTGCTTTTACTATTTCTTGCATGGCTTATAATATAATTCTATTTAAGAAGCCTTACTAATGATTTCATCAATATTAACAGCTTTTAAATCAACTAGTTCACCACTTGCGTACCTATGCAAGATACTTCCTAAAAGAGTTTGATAAGGGATTCCTAAACGCTCTGCTTCTGTTTTAATATCAGCTAATAAATCACCATCAAGACGCAAGCTAATTGCTACTTTAGCTGCTTTAGCACTTACTTTTGGAGTTTTGTTGCGTTTTTTAAGGTCTTTTAATTTATATTCCTTCTTCATATTCTAAGCTGCTTCTTTTTCTTCATCTTCTAAAGAACTAATTGCAAGTTTTTGTGCAACTAAAGCATTAAGAGAAATACCAGCCTTAACTGCTTCCATTGCTAAGGCTTTATGAACTCGCTTATCAATTCTTACATTAAACTGGCCACTATAGTTTCTATTTACAGGAGCAACAGGGATTTTTTCTCCATTTTTAAGATAGCTCTCTTTTGTTGCTTCCCAAGCTTCTTTTAGTTCTTTAACAGCAATTGCTGGATTATCAGCGAAAGCAGAAACATCTGGAAGTTCAACTAAATTAGCTAGCCAATCTCCATCTTCATCAAAAGTAATATTTACCGTAAAGCCGTCAAAATCATTTGCTTCCATTCTCTACCTCGTATCGCTGTAAAAACTGTTTAACCTGATAAGCTTTCGCCATTCCCTTTCTATTTTGAATTGATAGACGATGTCTTTTTAAAGAATACCAAATCTGATGGCTTCCTTTTTGATGATCAAATGTCCATCCACACTGTTTTAATAAAGCCTCAAATTCAGAGAACTTTAGTCCTTGAGGATTTCTCAGTGCTTTAGCGAGAAGTTTATCTTTCTTACTCATATTGTAACTATATACAGTTACAAAAGCAAATGCAAAATAAATCTTTTAAATAACTCAAGCACTTAAGGTGCCTGTTAATTTAGTAACTAAATTATCTAAATTAGATATTTCTCTTTTTTTAGTCTCTATTTTTTTCTGTTCATAACGTTTAAAAGCACTGATTGCCCTATCCTCTTGAGCCTGAGTAATATGATTCCAAAGCTTATTTTTAATAATTTTGATAAAGACACCTGCTGGGTTTCTAGCATTTATCGAAGTTGCTCTTAATGCAGCTCCAATGCAGTTTTGTTGATTGGCTTTACTTTTTTGAAGCCAACCAGCTAAAACTGCTTGATGGTATAAACTCATAACTGAACTTGTTCTTTTTAGATCTTCAATTTTAATATTTTCTAAAGTGCAAACACCAGTAGGTTTGGATTTCCAAGTTTTTTGGTTTTTATTTTCTTTAGAAGTTTTTAGTTTTTTATATGGAGGTGCAGATTCGGTGCGGTTTTTAGGCTTAGGGGGTGCAAGTTTACTTACAGGCGTTAAGAAATTATTAACAGGCTTTGAGTTAGTATTAGTTATATTTATTTTTCCATTTCTAGAAGTCTTACTCCAGTTAATATTTAGCTGGAAGTAAGCCCCATCCCGATTGAGTTTTCTTTGATAAGAGCCAGTATCTCTTTCGATTAAAGCAATTGAAACCATCTCTGCCCTAGCCCCCTTTACTGCTCTAATTGAGATCTTAAATACTTTAGAAATCCAAGATGCCTTAACAGTTCCCCTATTATTTATCGAATTGATTTTCTTAGTATTTGCTCCATTTGCATTCCTTTTTACTGATAGTCCCCTAATCATATAAGCGATAATAGTAAGAAAAAGACTTGGTTTATTTGTAGAGCTTAAGAATTTAAGCATAGCTCTAGGAACAGGAATTGCCCTAGCTCCCCCCCTGCCTCCTTTCCTGCTTGATAAAGCATTCTCAAGAAGTTCCCTACTTTCTGGAATTGGAGTATCGGTAAAAGTAATCTTATTTTTTGAGAATTTCATCACCGAAGCTCGTTCAAGCTCTTTTAGGCCTTTACCAATAGATCTAAGTGTTAGCCCACCAGTGAGCCTTATTAGCTCTTTTTTCTCATAGCGAACCCATGATGAGTTTATTTTGCCAGATTTGAGCTTAGAAGAGCGTTTAGCGGCTTCTCTGATTGCTTCTAGCTCGTAACAAGCTATGTATACTCTAAGAGCTTTGAAACTTAGCTTTTTAGAGTGATAAGCCCCTACCCCGTTTAAAAGCTTAATCACTGAGATTGCTTTATAACCAACCGAAATTTCTTTTTTCATCCTAATTTAGGCATAAAAAAGTAGTGTATTGCCAGGATTTTGGGCAAAAAAATTCTATTAGCTTAAACTTTAGGATTGTATTCAGGGATGAAAAACAGTACACTTGAACTATCTAAAAAGGTCTCAATTTTTTTAGTGAGTACTGTTTTATATTTGATTTTATCAATTCTAAAACAAAACTTTTACAGCCACTTTTATAGTGGCTTTTTTTATGGCTAATTTCTGCCTAACTACTTTTCTATTCTTGCCTCTCCTTTTTTAATTACTCTTTTAATTTAACTGCTAATTTAACTGCTTTTAATTTAACTCTATTAAAGTAGGTAGCTGTACAGATTCAGTACGACAATGAATTTTTTCATCTTGGGTATCTAGGAAGCTACCCATGTAGGTATATACCCATATGGGTATATGGGAATGAATAAGGATAGTCTTGGTTTATCAGTGCCCTAATTCCGTTTTTGGGTAAATACCCATGTGGGTAAAAAGGTATAAGGGTATGAGGGTTTTAGGGTTTTTTCCTAATGCTATGCACCTTTAAGCAATAAAAAGTATTGCGATAATTATGAGCCTTTAGCATAGTGGGTAAAAACCCATAAGGGAATATTCCCATGTGGGAATATTGATTAAATAGCGTAAATTAAATTTAGAAAAGAAATCTAGATAAGAAAGAGTAAAGCAATATGAAATCATTAGGAAGGATAGCAGCTTTTGCAAACCAAAAAGGGGGATGCGGAAAAACAACAACCTGTATCAATCTAGGAGCAGCTCTAGCTAGGCAAGGTAATCGAGTTTGTCTAATTGATGTAGATAACAACCGAGGGTTAACAAGAACTTTCTCAGTTCCAGAAGAACAGTATTATAGCTCGTTTGATTTATTAACTGGCACAGCCTCCCTGGATGATTGCCTTATTACTACTGAGTTTGATGGCCTGTTAAATGGTGAGGAAACTAAGATTTCATTACCTGAGAATTTTTCAATTATACCAGCTAGTAGAGAGCTTGAAACTCTACCTGACTTAGCTAGGAGCAAGCCAAATTTAAAACCTGAAAAACTATTTAAGAAAGCTCTTAGTGATTTATCAAAACAATTTGATTATGTCTTTATAGATACAGCTCCTAATTTAACATACCCAACTGTTATTGCTTATAATACCGTGCCTTGGTTTGTCTTAGTCTCTAAAGCAGGAAAAACAGCGATAGACTCACTTACTGATGCAGTTAGTGATTTACTAGAGGTAAAGAAACACGGAGCAGCAGGGAGGCTTTTAGGCGTTTGTCTAACCGAAGTTGACATGAGGACTAGATTATCAAGAAGCGTTGTTGATTTTGTAAAAGAAGACTTTGTTGCTGAATTACCAGATGGTGAGCAATTCCCATTACACTTTAGTACAAATATTAGTAGAGCCATTGCAGTAGAAGAGGCTCCGTATGCAGCAAAAACAATTTTTGATTATCAAAGTAACTCTAAAACATGTGCTGAGTATGAAGAGTTAGCAGAAGAGGTGATTGCAAGATTTTATAAATTGGAACGTACATTTGGGCTTAGAAAGCCTGTTAAAGTGCAAAAGCTAGTTAATTCTTAATTAGGTAATTAAGAAAAAAAGAAAAAGAGTAGGGGAGACATGGGAAAGAAGCCAAATTTTAAGCCAAGTAGGTCGCAAAAAAATAACGTTAGTAGCGTTTTAAAAATGGGTAATACTCAAGCAGTAATAGAAAGAGAAGTGATAGAAGCTAGGAAACCTGTTTTGCAAGCAAGGCCAGCAACTTCTCCTAAGTCAGTTGATAGTAGAAAGAAAAAATTATCTCATTTAAAAATTCTTTTAGAATACGCAGAGAAGAAAGAATTAACTCAGATGCTAAATGAGCTAGGTGATGAGTTAGGACATAATGTTCAATTTAGTATTTTTGCTAGAGCATTATTGCTTGTAGCCCTAGCAAAAAAAGATGATTTAGTAGCTTCTGCTAGAAATTATAATAATCTAGAAAGACCATCTAATTCTAATGTTCAAGCCTTTAGAGCTTATGAAGAGCAAATTAGTAATATGATTTTTGAGGGTTTGGATTTGTCTGGATTACCACCAGAGAGAAGGGGCTAGAGAAGAGGGTAGCATAGTGGGTTTTGAGGTATATGGGTAAAATGGCTTACGAGTAAGGACTTTGGCGAAGATAGTCTTTACGCAAATTGCGTACATGTTTACGTTAAATAAGTAAATTAATTTATTGAAAAGTTATAGGTAATAGAATTAGCTTTAAAATGGATTTGTTAGAAAAGTATAAAAATAAAAAATGGCTAAAGTGACCTCAGTAGAAGAACTTGCAATTCTTTTAAGAAAAAAAGAAGACGAAAATCTAGAATTTAAAGAAGCTCGTTTTAAATTTGATACTAAGTACCTGAGTTTCGCCTAAGAAACCTTAATAGCAGTCTGATCTTGTAATGAAATAGC
>CAYOZL010000083.1:0-7232 GCA_964408435.1 uncultured Bdellovibrionales bacterium
CCATGTGGAAGACCATTGATAACTAATGAGCAAGTTCCACAAATCCCTTCCATACAATCATATTCATATGCAAAAGGCTCAGTTCCTTTTTCTTCAAGATCTTTATTAACCTTAGACATCATTTCTAGAAAAGACATGTTTGGAGAAATATCAGTAGCTTGATATGTCTCAAACTTTCCAGGCTTATCTGCTCTAGCTTGACGCCAGATATGTAAAGTTAGCTCCATATTCTTAATAGCATTACTAGTTGTTGCACCCATTATTTGTAACTCCTAACCGCTAATTCAACATTTTCAAATTCAAGTTTCTCTTTAATAAGTTCAGGCTTTTTACCAACTCCTTTATGCATCCAAGCAGCAGCATGACAGTAATTCTCATCATCTCTAAGTGCCTCACCTTCATCAGTCTGACTCTCTTCTCTAAAGTGCCCACCACAAGATTCTGCTCTTTCTAGTGCATCTGTGCACATTAGTTCACCAAACTCTAAAAAGTCAGCTACTCTACCAGCTTGCTCTAATGACATGTTGTATTCTTTTTCGTTTCCAAAAACTTTAACATTACTCCAGAACTCTTCTCTAAGTTCAGGAATCTTATTTAGAGCTTCTTTCAAGCCTTTTTCATTTCTTGCCATTCCACAGCCTTCCCACATAATCTTTCCTAATTCTCTATGGAAAGTATCAACTGGCTTTTTACCATCAACTGCAATTAGCTTTTGAATTTTATCTTCTGTTTCTGATTTAGTATCAGTTATGTCCTTCTCGGCAACTTTAGAAAGTTTTTCACCAGCTAGGTATTGTCCTAGCGTGTAAGGAATTACAAAGTATCCATCAGCTAAGCCTTGCATTAGAGCACTTGCTCCAAGTCTGTTAGCTCCGTGGTCTGAGAAGTTAGCTTCACCTAAAACAAAAAGTCCAGGTAAGTTACTCATTAAGTTATAATCAACCCATAGCCCACCCATTGTGTAGTGAGGTGCAGGGTAAATCTTCATTGGAGTTTGGTATGGGTTATCTCCAGTGATTTTTTGATACATATGAAAAAGGTTTCCGTACCTTGATTTGATTGTATCAGCGCCTAGTCTTTTAATTGAATTTTCAAAGTCTAGATAAACACCAATTCCAGTGCTTCCAACACTATGGCCAGCATCGCATACTTCTTTCGCACTACGTGAAGCAATGTCTCTAGGAGCTAAGTTTCCAAAGCTTGGGTATTTACGTTCAAGATAATAATCTCTTTCCCCTTCAGGAATATCTGCTGGATTTCTTTTATCGTCTTTAGCTTTAGGAACCCAAATTCTACCATCGTTTCTTAAAGATTCAGACATAAGAGTTAACTTAGCTTGGTCTGCTCCTGCAGGAATAATGCACGTTGGGTGAATTTGTGTGTAGCAAGGATTTGCAAACGCAGCTCCTTTCTTATGTGCTCTATAAGTTGCAGTTACATTACAACCTTTAGCATTTGTAGAAAGATAAAATACATTTGAGTAACCACCAGTTGCTAGAATTACTGCATCAGCTGTATGCGTTTCAATTTCTCCAGTTACTAAATTTCTAGTTACAATTCCTCTTGCTTTTCCATCCGAAACTATAACTTCAAGCATCTCAGTTCTTGAATGCATTTCAACATTACCAAGACCAATTTGTCTTGAAAGTGCAGAGTATGCACCAATCATTAATTGCTGGCCTGTTTGTCCACGAGCATAAAAAGTTCTTGAAACTTGAGCACCACCAAAAGAACGGTTTGCTAAGTGACCACCATATTCTCTAGCAAAAGGAACACCTTGAGCTGCACATTGATCAATTATGTTTGAACTAACTTCAGCAAGTCTATGAACGTTTGCTTCTCTAGATCTAAAATCTCCACCTTTTACAGTATCGTAGAATAATCTATGAACACTATCACCGTCGTTTTGATAATTCTTAGCTGCGTTAATTCCACCTTGAGCTGCAATACTATGAGCTCTTCTAGGAGAGTCATGAAAGCAAAAAGCTTTTACGTCATAACCAAGTTCTGCAAGTGTTGCTGCAGAAGATGAGCCTGCTAATCCAGTTCCAACAACGATAATTTTATGCTTACGTTTATTAGAAGGGTTAACTAACTTGATATTAAATTTATGCTTCGTCCATTTCTCAGCGATAGGACCTGAAGGAATTTTAGAATCTAATTGCATTAACTTAAGCTCCGATAAATCCGCCAAACACAGCCAGCGGAATTGAGATATAACCAATAACTATTGCTACAGCGAAAGCAGTAGCAGCTTTTTTAATAAGTGGAGTAATCTTAGGTCCGCTTATTCCGATAGTTTGAAACATACTAGAAGTTGCATGGCTAAGGTGAAAACCTAAACCAATCATCGCAATTACGTAGCCGATTACATAAGGTGCACTTTGAAATCCGTAAATAACCATAGTGTAAACATCATGTCTGCCAAGACTATCTGGCGGTAAGTTGTAATACTGAGGTTGCATATAGCCAAAGGTAAAATGTGCAAGGTGAATAAGGATAAAGAAAAATATAATCATTCCAGTGTGCAGCATATGCCTAGAGGCAGAAGATGCTTTAAAGGTACTGTTAACTTTGTATCCAACAGGCTTTGCATCTAAGTTTTGCTTAGCTAGGCTAATTGCTGCTCCAACGTGAGCTACTAAAATAGCGATTAGACCAATACGTGCTACCCAGAGCAGCCCCCCTAAACTTTTTAATAAAGCTGCATATTCATTGAACTTATCTTGGCTAATAAATATTTGTAGATTTCCAAGTAAGTGCCCAATAATAAACAACACCAATCCAGCTCCGGTAAGAGCCATGATAATTTTTTTTACGATACTAGATTTTAAAAGATTCATAGATTTTGTCGTGGTAAAATTCAGTCGAAATATATAACGATTTAATAGGCTTTTGCCAACAATTAGACCTTATTATTTACCTAATAATTATACTTCTTAATTAAACTTAGTAATTCAGACTGAATTTTTGAATTACTAGCAAGCACACTGCTATATTTGCATTTTAAATCTACACCTTGGCAGTCGGTAATAGTGCCTCCAGCTTCTTGTAGAATTAGTGAACCAGCAGCAAAGTCCCAAGCTGCAAGTTTAAACTCAAAATAGCCGTCAAAACGACCAGCTGCAGTAAAGCACAGATCTAATGATGCAGCCCCCATCCTTCTAATTCCATGAATATCTTTAGACAGTAGTTCGTCGATTGAGCTTAATGTGCTTTTCATCATTTCACCTCTATCGTAGTAAAACCCTGTTCCAATAATAGAAGAGTTAAGAGACTTGCTTGTTGACACTTTAATAGCCTGAGAATTTAAGAAGGCGCCTTCTCCCTTAACTGCAGTAAAGAGTTCTTTGGAAATAGGATTATAAACAACACCAAGTTGAGCCTCTCCATTTAGATAAAACGCAATTGAAATCGCAAACTGAGCAATACCATGAGCAAAGTTATTTGTTCCATCTATCGGATCAATTATCCAGGTACGTTCTTCTAGTTTAATTTCCTTAGAGCTTTCTTCAGCTAAGATGTGATCATTTGGAAAATTTTTCTTAATAATTTCTATTATCTTTTTTTCCGACTCCACATCTGCTTGAGTTACGATATTAAAGCTAGTTTCTTTTTGAGATATTTTATTCTCAGAATTGAAATATTTAAGTAAAATTATAGAAGCTTCTTCAGCGCATAGCTTAGCTATATCTAGTCTTTTTTCTATTTCTGTAGTATTCATTAAGTATCTTTAACATAAGTTAGTTAACATAAAAAAATATGTCTTTTAAAATAGCATTAATTCAAAATTACGCAGATAAAAACTTAGAGACTACTCTAGAGAATACTAGCAAGTTAATTAAAGAAGCTTCTAAAAATTCTGATATCGTATGTTTGCAAGAAATTTTCGCTAGTCCATATTTTTGCACTGTTCAAGAGCAATCTAGATTTGATTTGGCTCAAACAGTAGATGGAAAAATAGTCAGTGAAATGTCTAAATTAGCTAAGAAGTTAGCAAGAGTCCTGATAGTTCCGTTTTTTGAAAAGAGGGCTAAAGGGCTTTATGCTAATTCCACTGCTGTTATAGAAAAAGATGGCTCCATTCTGGGTGTTTATCGAAAGATGCACATACCTGATGACCCTCTTTATTTTGAAAAGTATTATTTCTCTCCTGGGGAGGAAGGCTACAAAGTTTTTAATACATCTGTTGCAAAAATAGGAGTCCTTATTTGCTGGGATCAGTGGTATCCAGAAGCAGCAAGGATCACCGCTCTTAAAGGCGCAGAAATTATTTTTTACCCTACAGCAATCGGCTGGCATCCAAGTGAGAAAAAAGAATTTGGAAAAGCTCAATTAGAAGCTTGGAGAACAATCCAAAGATCTCATGCAATAGCAAACGGAGTTTATGTAGCTTCAGTTAATAGAGTGGGCCATGAGGAAACTAAGGGAACAGATGGAATAGAGTTTTTTGGAAACTCAGTTGTTTATGGTCCTTTCGGAGAAATATTAAGCGAAGCTAAAACTCAAAAACCTGAAATCATCTATGCTGATTG
Organism: uncultured Bdellovibrionales bacterium; assembly: GCA_964408435.1. Lineage (GTDB taxonomy): Bacteria > Bdellovibrionota_C > UBA2361 > SZUA-149 > CAYOZL01 > CAYOZL01. The sequence goes on from CAYOZL010000083.1 coordinate 4,536, forward strand.
CGACCCAAAACAAATAGAAGAAACGAGAAGAAACTGGCCATTTCTAAGAGACAGAAGAATAGATTCTTATAAGCCCATACTAGAAAGAATAATCGAGGATAAGTAAATGACTTATCGGATGCCAGCAGAGTGGGAAAAGCAGGATTCAATTTGGATGGCTTGGCCTCATGAAGAATCTGATTGGCCTGGAAAGTTTAACTTAATTCCAGATGTATACTTACAAATATTAAAAGAACTTAGTCCGACACAGAAGGTCAATTTAGTTTTAAAAGATGAAGACTTAGCTACTAGCGTTGAGGGTATACTAAAAAAAGCCAATATTAATAATTATCAAGTTCATATTATTGATAACGACCGAAGTTGGTTAAGAGATAGTGCCCCAACTTGTGTTTATGACAGCAATGAAAAACCAAGTTGGGTAAACTGGAAATTTAACGCTTGGTCTAAGTATGAAAACTTCAGTAAAGATTCTTTGTTAAATGAAAAAGTGGTTGAAGCTTCTGGTTTAAGTTCTATTAATGCTGAGCATAATGCTAAGAGAGTTGTTCTTGAAGGTGGAGCAATAGATTCAAACGGGCAAGGAGCTTTATTAGTTACGGAAGAATGCTTAATTTCCCCAACCCAAGAAAGAAATATTAGTTTTAAAAAAGAAGACTACGAAGAAGTTTTTAAGAATTATCTTGGAATTAAAAAAACTATTTGGCTTGGAAAGGGAGTAGCAGGTGATGATACTCACGGTCATATAGATGGAGTTTGTAGATTTGTAGGAGAGAAAAAAGTTGTTTTATGTGGCCCTAGAGAAGGGGGCGAGAGTTACAGAGATACTTTTGAAGATAATGTAGCGAGAATAAAAAAAGCGGATAGCGAAATAGAAATTATTAAAATTCCTTTACCACAAGAAATAAAACATGAAGGAGATATTCTACCTGCAAGTTATGCTAACTTTTTAATTGCAAATAAAGTAGTTTTAATTCCAATATTTAAAGACTCAGCAGATGCTGAAGTTTTAGAAATTTTCAAAAGTCTTTTTCCGAATCGAAAAATAGTAGGAATAAATTGTAGAGATTTTATTTTAGGACTAGGGGCTATACATTGCATTACTCAACCTCAATTTAAATAATTAGTTATTTGAATGAAGAAAGAATTAATTAAAAATTTTTACTCCTCAATTCTTCTAGTAGGTTTTAGTCTAGTAATATGTGAAGTTCTAGTCAGGCTAGTTGGCTGGAAACCAAGAGATAGTAGAATTGTTTTTAGTAAGATTGAACAAGAGGAGCTTGGATGGATTAATAAGTCAGGCTTAGTTAAAGAAATTTCTAAGATGGGTAGGTTTGTCGAATATAACTTTCTTGAAAATGGCTCGAGAAGAACGAGTGAGTGGGAAAAAAATCAAAATATTAGAAAAGATAAAAAATCAATTATACTAATAGGCGGCTCTATTACCGAAGGCTATGGAATTAATGATAAAGAAACTTTTGCTTGGAAACTTCAATCTGCATTAAGCAATTTTAATATTCTAAATTATGGAGTTAAAGGTTATGGCACTCACCAGTCTTTAAAGCTTTTAGAAAAAGTATTAAAAGAAACTAAACTAAAAAAAGGATCCTATATTTTATACAACTACTTCACTAATCATGAATACAGAAATATAGGTCATCCTAATTGGCAACTGCCCTTGTGCCAAAATTGTAGTAATTTTTCTATGCCATATTCTGTTTTAGATAGTAATACTAATCAACTTATCGATGTTGATAATAAAAAGCTCTTACCAGAGTTTTATTTTAGAGAAAGCTTAGCCTTAGTCACTTTGATAGAGGATTTATATGCTAGAATTTCTTTAAAGCATGTTCTTGGCACTCAGGTAAAAGTAACTAAATTACTTTTTAAGGAGATGGCTGAACTTGCAAATAGATATAATACTAAACTCTTAATCCCATTCTTATATGCTACAGAACTAGATAGAGAGAACTATTTTGAATATTTAAAACTTAATAATATAGATATTGTAGACTGTACTCCTATAAATGGATTTACTGAGGATTTAATTTTAGTTGACGATAGTCACCCAAATGCAAAATGTAATAGTCTTTATTCTACTTGTATACTAAATAAGATTGAAGAAATGAGTGTAGAAAAAATTAATAAAGATTTGAATTAAAAATTTATGACTGCCCCCACTCATGTTTCTTTTGGAATTCTTCTAGCAATACTTGTTGCTAAGTTTTTAGGAATTATATTCTCTCCAGTTCACTTTTTATTTTTAGTTTTAGGTTCAATTTTTCCAGATATTGATGGAGGGGGAGTAATAACTAGGCCTGGTACGATACTTAAGAGATTTTTAACAAAACCATTCGTTTTTGTTTTTGATTTATTTGGTCAGGCCGTTGGTAAAGTCTTAAGAAAAACAACAGGGCATAGAGGCTTATTTCATTGGATGCTTTGGCCGCTTTTAATTATTTTTTGTTCTACAAATTTAAATTTCTTATGGTTTGGAATAGGTTATTTTTCACATGTATTTGCCGATTCTCTAACTCCTCATGGTGTTCCGTTATTAGCACCACTTAGTACAAAAAAAATTAATCTAGCTAAAATTAGAACAGGTTCAAAACTTGAGTCCTTAGTCTTTGGTTTTTGTGTCTTCTTTTCTATTTATTCTTCTTATGATTTATTACCAGTAGGTGTTAAAAATACTTTTGA
>CAYOZL010000084.1:0-6540 GCA_964408435.1 uncultured Bdellovibrionales bacterium
ATCTTGGAGTTTTAAATAATTTTTGCCAAAACCATTTTTAGATAAAACATCACCTAAATTTTTTCCATCTGCGTAAAATTCTAATTTAGTTCCGGTAGGAATTCTGCTGTGCTTGATAGAAAGTTCAATACTTATTGTGCTATCTGTATAAAAAGAAGCTTCAATCTCCCCTGCCCCTGTATGCGGACAGTTTGCATTGGGATACAATTTTGCCTCTAGTTCTTTAGATTTAAAACGAAAAATTTTTCCTAAGAATTTAAACATAGTGTGAATTATATAGCGTAGCTCTTATAAAATGTCATTTATCTGAAGTCATTAAATCAGCTTTTAGCAGTGGATCAATAATTTTTTCAAGTTTTATTAAATCTTCTTGATCTGCTTTTTCTTCTCTTAGTCTTTTAAAAATTAAATCTAGCTTCCTCTTAGTGGAGAATTCTATTGGTGAAACTAAGTTATTAAAAGCATCTTCCATTTTTATCGTGTCTCTACTAGCGTGGCTTCTTTTTGCAATTAGAATATGATGTAGCCTTGCTCTAGCAAGTAATACAAAGCCTAGGTTTGCATTTTTCGCAGGACCTATCTCTAGGATTTTCTCTCCAAGCGATAACATTAAAACTTTTGTTTCTACTAAAGATTCTCCTCCAAATACGATTGCACTAAAACCAAGAGCTCCACCAATTACAGCTCCTAGCATATGTGTTGCTCCTGCTGTTGCAATATCTATAGTTACTCCCATTGCCGCCCCACTAATTGTAGCTAAGATTGTCATTTCTTCTTTGCTTAAGCCAAATAATTTCCAGCTTTGCTCAGAGAAAAGATCAAAACCTTCTAATTCTTCTAATATCGAACCTTGGGCTTTAAATGAATCTTGGGAATATAGTTTTTCTACCTTTCTTTTTGATTTAGTTTCTTTTTTCGTTATTTCAGATTTGAATTTGCTCTCGTTCTTTTTTAGTACCGTTTCTTCATCAGCATTTAGCTTTGCTTTAATCTTAAAGCTTAGGATATCAAAAATAGTATTTGAAATTGTATTAGCGGCTTTATTTATATGTTTTAGACGGTTTTCTTTAAGAACAGATACTGCAGTATTTAAAGACTCTTTCCATTTTGGTTCTATTGAAGAAAAAGAAGAAAGTAAGTCTAGTCGTTTTTCAAAACTCGCTGTAAGTGGATTAAATATATGAACGACACTAAAAAATTGTCTAAGTGCATTTGTCCAAGGCTCTACATATGATTCGCCTCCTATTGGGTTTACAATTGCAAGACTAGGTTGCGCGCTCCATCTAAGTATTTCCATTTCTGCTTCATATTCTGCAGAGTATGGTACTGAGCCGTCAACTACATAAACAATTCCTGCTCCTTCTAGTATTGGTTTTAGTAATCTAGTTTCATCGGGGTATTTTTCTTGGTTTTGTTTATTTTCAATAAAGTATTTTAGATTCTCTGGGCGTTTATCAACTGATGTTTCAATACTTTTTAACTCTTCAAGCATTTGTCTCGGTCTTTGAAACCCGGGGGTATCTATTAAGTTATAAAGGACTTCGCCATCAACAGACATTGGAAAAATATCAGAATGGGTAGTGGTGCCAGGAATAGTTCCTATTTTTACGCTTCTATCATGTGCCAGTGCAGATACTATGCTTGATTTCCCTTTATTCGGGTGACCAACTACAGCAAAACTAGGTGTTAAATTAGGCTTTGAATTATTTGTCATAATACAGCCTAATCCACGCATCGTTTAGCTTCTTAAGTGCTAAAGACCAGGCTTGTTTATGTATTTCTTTAAGATTTTGATTTTCTAAGCTAATTGCTAACACGCCAATAGTTTTAGCTTCGCCTAGGGCGGATCGCAACTGCTTTAGGAAGTCTGTAAACTCTGCCTTAGGGGGTTCCCAGGATTTAACAATAATAAGAATGTTGCTACTAGAGCTTACTTTCTTAATAATTTCATTATCTTCTTTTGTGGACTTAAGAACACCTACACTGTGGTAGTTTGATATTAATTTCGAATGTTGATTAAAATAATTATTCTTACAAGCTTCAGACCAAATAAGAACTTCAGTGTTTTGTTTTAAAGCAAGCTGTTCAAACTTAAGGCCTACTTTTTTCTTTCTTTTTTCTTCTGTACTTTGTGTCCTATCTGTAGTGCTATCTTTGCTAATATTACTACTCTCTGAACTGGAAAGAGAAACAACTTTAGAATTCATTCTATCTAAGACATCGTTAACCCCTGGAATAATAAGAGCTGTATTTGTAATAGTTTTATTGAGGTTAATAAGGCTATACAGATAGGTAAATATACGAGGAATTAAGCCATATACAATTAAAGACATTACTACGAAAGGCCACCAATAACCGTAAACTTTAGCTTCGAATTTCTCTAGCTTATCTTGTAGTTTGTAGTACCTGCTATTCTCAACTAGTTCTTCAGTTGGCACTGCATGCTCAACAAAATCGTTCCAAGGCCTTGAAATACTTGATGTAATTGAGTAAACTTTTTTAGAAGTAATATCAAGTGAGCTACTCCAAGAGAAAGCTAAATCAGTTACTACTACTAGCGTTAAAAAAGTAAGAATAGCTCCTGTAAAAAAAGAGATTGAAAAAATTTGAGCCAAGTAAACAGTAAATTTCTTTTTTAGTTTTGAAAAAATTATATTATTTTTCTTAGAAAAAGCCTTCCAGGCAACAGGTGTAAGGTTAGTTAAGATGCCAGTTAAAGAATAGTTACTTGCAAAAAAAAGGAACAAAAAAGAAGTTAGCTGTATAAGGAAAAATAACCCAAGTAATAAAATTAGATTAGTCGGTATTTTTTCTCTGTAATTACAAAGGCCGTAGATAAAAAAGCCACCAGAGGCAAAACCAGCAAGAACTAGGAAAAGTTTAACTAGTAAGTTTCCTTTTAATAGCTTTGCTTGATAAGTAATTAAGTCTTCATCTGCAACAGTTTGTAGCCAATTAAAAAGCTGCTTTTTCTTACTGAGCTTAATAGTTTTCTTGCCTATTTCTCGCTCTCTTTTTATTAGCTCGTTTAAGTCTTTATTCTCATCAAGCTCAATTTGCTTTTGAAGCAAGAAAGGTAAGGTAATATTTGAGCGACGGAGTTTCATTTAAATAGCTTTTTTTATTCAGAATATAGAATAAATTTGGTTGCTTAAAAAGCTGATTATTTAGATTGGGATTTATTGGCTTAGAGTAATTTAACTTTTGAGGCGCTTTTACTTGCACTCTGGAAGATCTCTTGCCACTTTTTTGTTCTGCTAATGATTTTATTCGCATAGCCTCTAACAGATCCTGGGATTCTTTTCTCACCTCTAAAACTTTTGCTCATGTTCCCTGGCCCCCAATTATAGGCTGCAAGCGCGTGAAACTTATTGCCTTTATAGGATTTCTCTAGAGACTTTAGATACTTTATTCCAAGCTCAAGATTAATTTTTGGGTCTGTTAATTTTGGAACCACCTTTGATTTAGCAACAATTTTTGCTGTAGCTGGCATGATTTGCATCAAGCCTGTAGCTCCTACATGCGATTTTGCATGATTTTTAAAGGAGCTTTCTACAGCAATAACTGAGGTAACATAAAAGGGGTTAACTTCATGTTCTATACTAGCTTCTACTATATGTTTCGCTATTTCTCCTGGCTGATTTGCTTTTGGGTAATAAACCGCAATCATACCAGTGATAAACTCTACTAAGCCTGCATATTTAGTAGGTGAATCTATAAAACTTTTTCTTAATTGATCTACTTTTCTTTCTCTTTTAAATACAAGCATTGCTTCTTGCATTAGAGGGTCATAATCTGATTTTTCACTAAATGTCTTGATTATGTGATTAGAGATATAATCTTCTGAAGTAAGAATGGGTTTGCCTATTAAGCCAATTATGAAGAATAGGAAAGTTGTAGCGAGAACTTTTTTAGAAAAGAACTTCTTTTTCTTTAAGCTTTTTCTTTGAATTCTTCTTAAATCCTTAATTTGTAGTCCTTGGCTCAATTTATTCCTTAATTTCCTCTATACGCTCATATCAGCTTTTTCAATACTTTTACTTCAATTACAAAGCACTATTATGACGAGTTACCCTACATTTATAGTCGCGTAACTGTAAAGAATAGTTGTTATTTGTAAGAATCTGAGTTTGTAATTTTAGCATTAAATAGCTAAGCTTACCGCACTTATGAACAATCACTTTGATATTATAGTAGTTGGCGGAGGCCACGCTGGCTCTGAAGCTGCACTAGTTGCTTCAAGAATGGGCCAAAAGACTGCCCTTTTAACCTTTAGTGAGCAAAAAATTGGGCAAATGTCTTGTAATCCTGCAATTGGAGGCTTGGGTAAAGGCCAGCTAGTAAAAGAAGTTGATGCGATGTTCGGTGAGATGGGTAGAGCCATTGATGATACTGGTATCCAGTTCAGAACCTTAAACACTTCAAAAGGCCCTGCGGTTAGGTCTTCTCGTGCTCAGGCAGATAGAGAGCTTTATAAAGATAGAATTAGAAAAGCTGTTAGAGAGTCTAAGAACCTAGAAGTTATTGAAGGAAAAGCAGGAAAGTTAATTTTAAAAGGTGAGAAAGTAATAGGTATTGAGTCTGAAGCTGGAGACAGTATTTATGCTGAACAGGTTATTCTTACTACTGGTACTTTTCTTCGTGGGCTAATGCACGTTGGGGAGAAGAAAACTGAAGGTGGCAGAGTTGGAGAAGATGCAGCTACTGATTTAAGTGAATCAATTAAGTCTTTAGGGCTCAAAATGGGAAGGATGAAAACAGGAACTCCTCCTCGTTTAAAGCTAGATAGTATCGATTTTTCAAAAACTACTGAGCAACCTGGCGATACTCCAGTTAAGCCGTTTTCTTTTAGAACTAAAGAAATTAAGCGCGAACAGATTTCATGTTGGATAACCGCAACGAATGAGCAAACTCACGAGATTATTAGAAATAACTTTGCTCGCTCTCCTATCTTTAACGGGCAGATTGAATCAGGTGGCCCTCGTTATTGCCCGTCTTTAGAAGATAAGATTAATCGCTTTGCAGATAAAAATAGCCATAATATTTTTCTAGAACCAGAGGGATTTAACTCAAATATTGTTTATCCAAATGGAATCTCAACTAGCTTGCCAGAGGATGTTCAAGCTGAGTTTGTTAGAACCATTAAAGGTTTAGAGAATGTAGAAATCCTACAAATGGGCTACGCAGTAGAATACGACTATGTTGACCCAACTGAATTAGATCGAACTTTTAAGGTGAAGCAAATAGATGGTTTGTTTTTAGCTGGGCAAATAAACGGCACTACTGGTTACGAAGAAGCTGCTGCTCAGGGTTTAATAGCTGGAATAAACGCAGCACTAAAAGTTCAAAACAAAGCACCGCTTATATTTACTAGGGATAGTTCTTATTTAGGTGTTTTAGCTGATGATTTAACTACTTTAGGGGTATTAGAGCCTTATAGAATGTTTACTTCACGTGCAGAATATCGTCTGCATTTAAGAGAAGATAATGCTGATACGAGACTCACACCAATAGCTAGAGAGCTAGGTTTAGTGGATGATAAGAATTGGGCAGAATTTAATCAAAGACAAGAGAACATAAACACTGAAAAAAAACGCTTAGCAAACACAATTCTAAAACCAATAGAATCCCACAATGCTTGGTTAGATAGTATTAAGTCTCCAAAAGTTAAAGATGGAATCAGCCTTGATAAACTATTAAGAAGGCCTGAGGTAAAGTATTGCGAAATAGAAAAAAGCGAGTTTGCCCCCTCTCCTTTACTCAGTCAGCTTGAAGCATCAAGAGTTGAAATTGAGCTTAAATTTGCAGGTTACTTAAAAAGACAACAAGAAGAGATTGATAGAGTTAAGAAGATGGAAAAACATAGAATTCCTGAGGGTCTTAATTTTAATGAAATTACTGGTTTAAGTACTGAAATTAAGCAAAGATTACTCGAGGTTAAGCCTGAGACTTTGGCGCAAGCCTCTAGGGTTTCTGGTGTGACTCCCGCCGCTCTTTCTTTGCTAGCAGTTCATATGAAAAGAGTTACTAGTTAAATAATTTGTAGCGCTAATAGACTCCTTTCTAAAGCGCTTGAGTGGATAGGTAGCTTACTCTTTAAGAGAGATATAAAACTGCCTAAAGTTTCCTATTTGTTTGACTCTTACGGAATGTAGGTCGTCGATTTTCCAGTCGTTTTTTCCGGAACCATTAAGAACAAGAGACGAGCTTTTTCTATGAGCCGCACCGGTGTAGATAATTTCGATGTCGTTGGTTTGCTCATGCACAACAGTAACCCTCATCTCCCCTAAAATATTTGCTCCAACTTGATTGTGCTGGTCGACGATAGTAAGCGACTTCATCTTTGCTCTAATTCCTACTATCACATTGGTTCCCATTCCTGTTTCAATATCGCTAGCGAGTAGAAATCGTAGCTCTTCTTGAATCACAGCTTCAAGCCGGATGTTCAAAGAGCAAGCAGCAGCAAGCCAAGAGTAGTGGATTAATAAACCAGCTCGTGCAGGGCATTCGCTTTCTATCTGAGCAAATCCAAGTTTCTTT
>CAYOZL010000085.1:0-6361 GCA_964408435.1 uncultured Bdellovibrionales bacterium
CCTTCGTTCCTGTTTGATCTGTTTGACCAATTATTTTTAAAGGCTCTTTAGGAGCGCCTCTTGTAAATTCTTGAAAATATAAATTTCCATTTCTTTTAACTTCTACTGTTAGGTTTTCACTTAAAGCATTAACTACTGAAACCCCTACACCGTGTAAACCACCAGAAACTTTATAAGCCTTATTCTCAAACTTTCCTCCTGCGTGAAGCTTAGTTAGAACAACTTCTACTGCTGAAACTTTTTCTACAGGATGAATATCTGTTGGAATTCCTCTACCGTTATCTTCCACAGTAACTGAACCATTAACATTAATGGTTACAGTGATAAGATCACAATGCCCAGCCATTGCTTCATCAATTGAGTTATCAATAATTTCAAAAACTAAATGATGAAAACCTCTTTGGCTTGTATCTCCAATATACATTCCAGGTCTTTTTCTTACAGCATCAAGGCCTTCTAAAACCTTAATATTACCTGCACCGTAATCTTCTTCTTCTATGGCTATAGCCTCTGTCATAACGTCCTAAAAAATCTTTTAAAATTATTAAAATAACTAGGAAAAATTCTCGTTAAAATACTAACAAAAACACCAGTAAAATAACTGCTGAATTATACTAATTTATGGAGAATAGAGCAATTAATAATACTTAGTATTTTCAAGGATTTAAGCTACCATTTTCAACCTTTAAATAGTTGATTTTTAGATGGTCTAATTTTGCTAAATTTTTCTTCTCTGTTGCGGTAATTATTATCTGAGAATCAGTAGAGAATAAAAGCTCAAAAAGCTTCTCTAGCCTAAAATTATCAAGCTCTGATTGCACATCATCAAGAAGCAACACAGGATCTTCTCCCATTATTTCTTTAAGTAACTTTGTAGAGGCTATTTTTGCTCCTAAAGAAATAGATCTAGCTTGCCCTTGTGAGCAATTTCCTCTTGCATTTAAATCATTAATTAAAAAATCTACATCATCTCTATGAATTCCAGAAGAGGTTCTTCTGTATCTTAAATCTTTTTCTAAGTTTTTTTCATATAAGCTTTCTAAATTATCACAGCCTGAATCATTGCTGGCTAAAAACTCACTATTATAATTTAAAACTACAGTGCTATTATCATTAGATATAAAATCATATGTTTCTTTAAGAATTTCACTTAACTTAAGAATAAATTCACTTCTTATCTTAGCTACTTCTTTGCCGTGCTTAAATAAGAGTTGATTCCAAGAATTTAAAGAGGATACTTCGTTTTTTTGTAGAAGCAGATTTCTAGTCTTTAAAGCCCTTTGGTAGCTAACTAAGTTATAAACATAATTTTTATTTAACATTGATATAATGCGGTCAATAAACCTTCTTCTTTCAGAGGTTGGGCCTTTAACAATGTTTAAATCATCAGGACTAAAAGATACTGCAGTAAATGTCCCAAAAAATTCTTGGGCTGATTTTATCTTATTTTCATTGATAAATAGAGATTTTTTGTTATTTGCGTAAGTAATATTTATGGTCTTTTTTATACCCAGAGACTCAAAATCTCCTTGTACTTCAAAGTTATTTGTATCCCACTTAGAAAGATTTTTTACTCTTTTTTCTCTAAAAGACTTACCTTGAGCGAGCAGGAATATCGCTTCTATTATGCTTGTTTTACCTTGGGCGTTATTACCATAAATGTAATTAATTTTTGGGCTAAAATTAATTTTTTGAGAATTTAGATTTCTAAAATTATTTACTATTAGTGATTCTAGATACAAAATTAATCTTATTGGCTAATTTTTGTATTTATTCAAATCTCATTGGCATGACGATACAATCAAAGTCGCTATCACTGTTTCCTGAGAACAATCCTGGCCCTAACTCGCCTTTTAACTTTACTGTTACATCATCACTTTGAGACATTGCTGATAGCACATCTAGAAGATACTTAGCGCTAAAGCCAACTGTTACATCTCCGCCTTTTTGTTCAATATCAACTGATTCTAAAGCTTCTCCATATTCAGGAGAAGAAGAAGATAATAACAATGTAGAGCCTGAAACATTACACTTAAGAGCTTTTGTTTTATCAGTTGTAACTAAAGATACTCTTTTAACTGCTGATAATAACTCAGAGCGATTAGCTTTTATTTCCGTGGAGCTTTCTTTAGGGATCACTTGTTTGTAGTCAGGAAACTGCCCATCTACTAGCCTAACACCTAAAATCACACCAAGGCTTTCTATTGTAAAAAAACCAGAATCTATTGAGACTTTTACATCTCCTTCATTGTTTTCTAAAACTTTTTTAAGCTCTGAAATTCCTTTTTTAGGAATAATTACAGATTCAGATAAATCAAAACCTTCAGCTGCTCTATCTATCATTGCAAGTCTATGACCGTCAGTAGCAACAAGCCTAATGTTTCCATTATTACTTTCAGCAAAAACACCGTTTATGTTGTATCTAGTTTCATCATTAGAGACAGCAAAAGCTGTTTTTTCTAGCATTTTATAAAGCTTTTTAGCGCTTACTGTTGCAGGTTTTGAAATAGTAACTCCTGCAATTGTAGGATACTCTTCAGTTGCTATTCCATTAATTTTAAATCTAGAAGTCCCAGACTCTATTTCTAATCTTTGATTTTGAGATAATCTTAAACTTACATCACTTCCAGGTAGTTCTTTTACAATGTCATAAATTACTTTTGCATCAACAGTAATGCTTCCAGGTTTTTCTATTTCGCAGTCTACTTCACTTACTAAACTAACTTCTAAATCAGTAGCTGCTACTCCCAATTTTCCATTTTCTGCAGTAAGTTTTACATTAGCCAAAATTGGCATTGTGTTCTTTTTTTCTACGATAGAATTCGTAAGATACAAAAGATCGGTAAGAACTGATTTAGATATGCTTAGCTTCATAAAACTCCTTGTTTATAGGCTTAAGTATACACTTATTCATAAGTAAAACAAAAAAATATAAATTAAAGTGAATCTAATTTAGTCTCTTTTTATAAAGACAAATTAAGATTAATTCTTATTAATAAATAAATATATTTAAAGAATTATAAAAGTAGTTATTAGTGTTAGAATTTTTGTTATTAAAGTTTGTATCTGCCTAAGATATTAGAAAAAAAACATTTTAAAACTTGTAAATAACTTATTAGTTTTTAATTAAAAAAGATGTTTATAAACTTTAAGATATAAACATAGTATTATAATAGCTTAAGTAGTGAACAGCTTAGTTAATCTAATATTGCTAAGAACAAACAACTTATAAACAACTTAATAAAATAGGATATTTTTACACCTATAACCTCAAAAAATAAGATTGCTGTTATTGATAAGCTGTTAGTAATTTTTAAAAACCTAGTGATTTAAGCGTGTTATTTATTAGAAATTTATTTAGATTTTTTTGTAAAAAAAATCTATAATAGTCGTCGTATTCAAGTATTATTATATTAGAATGTTATAATGTATGCCAGAAAGAAGAATAATTGCGAATAAATTATCAGGGCTTTTAAGTGCTTTATCTCACCCTTATAGAATTCAAATTATTGAAGAGTTAAGGGACGGAGAAAAAGACGTAACAGAGCTACAAGAGCTACTTGATATTAGTCAGTCTAGTGTTTCGCAACATTTAGGTATTTTAAAGAGTCATCACCTAGTAGAAGCAAGGGGAGAAGGAAGACATAAGTATTATCATCTCTCAAACGAAACTATAGCAGACTGGTTATTACAAGGTCTTAGTTACGTAGAAGAAGAACTATTAGCAGTAAAAGAATTTAATAAAACATTAAAGCTGGCTAGGAAAAAATGGCACGCTGATGAAAAACATAAAGAAAAATTAAAAGCTTAATTAACGAGATAAAATTTAAAGAGTAAAAATGATAAAATCAGTTACTGATACAATTAAAGAAGATTTATTACCGTCAATAGTAGTATTTTTAGTTGCTATACCGCTATGTATTGGAATTGCGCTTGCTTGTGGAGTTTCTCCTGTAGCTGGTCTGCTCTCCGGCATAGTGGGGGGGTTGGTAGTAGGAACTTTTAGCGGTTGTCCAATAATGGTTAGTGGGCCCGCTGCAGGACTAATAGCAATAGTTTGGGATATCATTAATTCATATGGTCTTAATGGTCTTGCTTTTTGTATCACTCTTGCTGGTTTAATTCAGATTGGATTGGGCTATGCAAAATTAGGAATTTTATTTAGAGCAGTTAGTCCTGCAGTAGTATCTGGAATGCTAGCGGGAATTGGTGCTCTAATATTTTTTAGCCAATTTCATGTAATGTTAGATGCTGTTCCCGTATCTTCTGGTCTCGGTAATTTAATAGCTTTACCTAAAGCGATATATAATGGCTTATTTTCTAGTGGAAGCGAGAGTCAACAAGCAGCTATAATTGGAGTTATTACTATTATAGTAATATATGCTTGGAGTTTTATACCTAAGAAATTTAAAAGTATTCCTGCGGTTTTAGTAGGAGTAATAACAGGAAGCATTGCTGCCCAATTATTATCTTATAATATTGCGCATGTTAAAACTCCAGAGTCTCTTTTAATTTTACCAGATATTTATTCTGCATCTTTTTGGAATGAGGCAGACTTTCTAGGATTAATAAAATCTGCACTAGGTCTAGGTTTTATTGCTACAGCACAAGCTTTACTTACTGCCACAGCTACTGACAAGTTACATAGTGGTAAGAAAACTAACTACAATAAAGAAGTTTTTGCTCAAGGAGTGGGAAATGTTTTTTGTGGTTTACTAGGGGCATTACCTCTTACAGGAGTAATAGTAAGAAGCGCAGCTAATGCTCAATCTGGAGGTAAAACAAGGGCCTCTGCAATATTGCACGCAATTTGGATTCTTACTTTTATATTAATTTTTCCTTCAGTATTAAAACTAATACCTGTATGCACTCTTGCTGCGGCTCTAGTATTTACTGGTTGGAAGTTGATGAATCCAATGGTTGCAAAGGACCTATATTCTCATAATAGCTTTGAAGCGATAATTTACTTTATAACTGCAATTAGTATTTTCTGTTTTGGTTTATTAAACGGGGTAATTGCTGGATTTATTTTAGCAACTTTACAAGTAGTTTATCGTCTAAATCATTGTATAATAGATATTCATAAAGAGGATAAGGCTTTAATTGTTGATATACACGGCAGTGCTACTTTTTTAACTCTACCTAAAATAGCAGCCGCTCTTGAAAGTGTAGAGAAAAATCAAGAAGTCCATGTTTTAGTTCATGACTTAAGTTATATCGATCATGCAGTATTAGAGCTTTTAATGAATTGGGAAACTGAGTATCAAAAAGATGGAGGAAGTGTGGTTTTAGAATGGGACCATGTTCATCATAGAACTGAAATGCCGATAACTAAAAAAACAAATTCTCCAATGGCAATAGAGTTAAGATAGTTATTAAAAGCAGTACGTAAATTAGGAATTAAAATGATTGAAGTTATAAAAAAAGATTTTTTACCATCAATAGTAGTGTTCTTGGTAGCTGTTCCTTTATGTATTGGAATTACTTTAGCTTGCGGAGTATCTCCAGTTGCTGGATTGTTATCTGGAATAATAGGTGGACTAGTAGTTGGAGCTTTTAGCGGATGTCCTTTAATGGTAAGTGGCCAGCTGCAGGCTTAATTGCAATAGTTTGAGACATAATTAACACGCACGGTCTAGGTGGTTTAGCAGTATGTATTGCTTTAGGGGGCTTATTCCAAATAGGTCTAGGTTTTGCAAGATTAGGAGTATTTTTTAGAGCAGTAAGTCCAGCAGTTATTCAAGGAATGCTTGCAGGAATTGGAGCCCTAATTTTCTTTAGCCAATTTCATGTAATGCTAGATGCTAAACCTGTATCTTCTGGTTTACAAAACTTCTTAGCTCTACCTAGCTCTATTGCAGATGGTCTTTTTAAAGGCTTTGGCTCGCAACATCAATTAGCTGCACTTATTGGGGTAATTACGATAAGCATTATTTCTATTTGGAAGTTAGTTCCTGAGAAATATAAAAAAATACCAGCTGTATTAATTGGAGTTTTAACAGCAAGTATTTTTGCTCAAATCTTTTCATTAGATATTTCTTATGTTGAAGCACCAAAATCTTTACTCATATTTCCTGAAATTTACTCATCAGGATTTTGGCAAGAAGCAAATATTAAGGGTTTACTTATCTCTAGTATAGGACTTGCTTTTATTGCTACGGCAGAAACACTATTAACTGCAACTGCTACGGATAAGCTTCATAAAGGTAAAAAAAACTAACTACAATAAAGAAGTAGTAGCACAAGGAATAGGAAATATTTTTGCTGGTCTTCTTGGTGGGCTACCTATTACAGGAGTAATAGTAAGAACCTGAGTTTCGCATAAGCAAAAATGTAGTTGTACGAAATCATTAAAAAAATT
>CAYOZL010000086.1:0-6032 GCA_964408435.1 uncultured Bdellovibrionales bacterium
TTTTTTATTGATTTTTTTGTGTATCTTTTATGATGGCCTAAGCTTTTATCCATATCGCAGTATGCGTAGTTATTAGCTGGTACATAAAGTAAGAGGTGTCCATCTTTTTTTAAGATTTTACGCATGTTTACTAATGCTTTCTTATCTTCACCTATGTGTTCCAAAACATTCACACATAATATGGAATTAATATCTTTATAATCATTTAAATTAATATTAAGTATGTCATCATGTCTAAAATCTAATTCGGGAAATTTTTTTGATGCAATTTTAACTTGTTCTAAATCAGGTTCCATCCCGATATAGTTTGTAGAGTTGCAGAAATTTGCGACATTCCCAATTCCAGAACCAACTTCTAAAACATTTTTATTTATGTATTTACTAAATAAGCTAACAATGTTTTTTGTTATATTTTCTGTGCTTTCTAGTGCTAATAGTGTCTCGTGACCTACATATTTCTCTACGTTAGCGTTAATTTCTGATTTTGTTACGGACATAGCCTCTTTACTTCCCACACATCTTCATTTAATTCATATAAAAATCTATCATGTAATCTGCTTGGTCTACCTTGCCAAAATTCTATTTTATTTGGGCTTAGAATATACCCTCCCCAGTTTTGAGGTCTCTCAAGATTTTTATCACTTGAATCTAGCTCATTGAATTTATTTTTTAGTTCTTCTTTATTTATTACTTCTTTACTTTGATTAGAGATAATCGCAGAGATTTGAGAGCCTCTTGGTCTGCTATTAAAATACTGATCTGATTTTAATTTACTTAGCTTGGATATTTCTCCTTCGATTCTTATTTGTCTTTCAAGCTTATCCCAGTAAAAACAAAGAGCGGCGTTATTATTTGATTCGATTTCTTTTCCTTTTCTACTATTGTAGTTTGTATAAAACTCGAATCCTGATTCGCTAAATCCTCTAAGTAAGACAATTCTTGCGGAAGGTTTGCTCTTTGAATCTGGTGTGTCAGAATCGACTGTGCAAAGAGTCATTGCATTTGGCTCTATTATTTCATCTGTATCAAAAGCATCTTCTAACCAGTTTTCAAATTGTTCAAATGGACAAGACTCGACTTTATCTAAGCTATCACTATTGTAGTTTATTCTTATGTCTTTTAGTTCTGCCAAGATTTATTGATCCTAATCCAGTATCTTATCGTCGTATTGTTCTCTTTTAATCTCTTTGTTAATTCTTTTGCATAATTTAGTAAGTACTCCACCTGGACCAAATTCAATTGTTTGATTAACTGATAATTCATTCACTAAATAGTTTACAGAATCAGTCCATCTTACACTTGAGCAGACTTGTTGTTTTAGTAATTCCTTAGATTCCTCAGCATTTGTAATAGCTTTTGCTGTAACATTAGCAACTACAGGTATTTTTGGCTCATTAAAATAAATAGCATCTAAGTCTTTAGCTAAGTTATCTGCAGCAGGCTTCATAAGCGAGCAATGAAAAGGTGCGCTAACATTTAGCGGTATGATTTTAGAGCCTGAGGCGATGTCTTGAAACTCTGCAAGGCCTTTTTTATCTCCAGCAACTACTGTTTGGCCTGGGCAGTTTAAGTTCGCTATTTCAACAATTCCACTCGTAACTTTTGAGCAAAAATTTAGAATTTCTTCTTCGCCTAAACCCATCACTGCTAGCATTCCGCCAAGACCTGCAGGAACGGCTTCTTGCATGTATTTACCGCGCTTATGAACAAGCATTACAGCATCTTCAAAACTAATAACCTCAGCTGCAACTAAAGCAGTATATTCTCCTAAACTATGTCCAGCGCACGCATCTACTTTGTTCCCTGAATCAGTGAAATGCTTATAATAAGCGTATGATGAAGTTAATAGCGCGGGCTGAGCGTTCTCAGTGCTTGTAAGGCTTTCTATTGGTCCATTTAACATTAAGTCTTTGATGTTATAGCCAAGGATATTATTAGCAGATTCGAATAGATTTTTAGCAATATCAGATGTTTCGTATAGTTTAGATCCCATACCTACAGCTTGAGAACCTTGTCCTGGGAATAATGCTGCCTTCATATTAGTTTAACTCCGTAATAATTGACTTAGAAGTCCCACAATCTCACAATTTTCACTCAAATTAGCAAGTAAAAAACACATGAAACAGCTAAAGATATTAGAGCTATAAGTCGTTTTAAGTAATGGGGATTATAATTTTCAGAGGTTTTAGTGGAATTAGGAAGTGAAAAGATTTTGTTAGTTGAAGATAACGTTGAACTGACAAAAGTTTTAGAAGACTTATTTAGCCTACAAGGTTGGCAGACTGTGATAGCAGGGAATGTAACTGAAGCTAAAAATAAGCTAGAGGAACTTCAACCTAATATTATTATTTCAGACTTAATGTTACCTGGCGAAAAAGGTAATGTGCTCTATGAGTATATTAAAAATGAAACTAAATTTTTAGATCTACCTTTTGTCTTTTTAACTTCTTCAACAGATGAAAATTTTAAACAAAGCGCATTAGAGCAAGGTTGTGAAGCATATCTAAACAAGCCTTTTTGTCCTACAGAGTTAACTGCTTTAGTTAAAGGGCAGATTAATAAATATAAGTATAAAAAAGAGAGTAAAGAAAAAGTTTTATTAGAAGATAGAAAGAGAATAATACAAACCTTATCTCACGAATTTAGAACACCTTTGGTTTCAATAAACACTGGAAGTGAGTTAATTCTACAAAATTCTAAAGATTTAAAACAAGAACAAGTGCAGAATTTAATAAGCTCAATTTACCGAGGAGGTAAGAGATTAGAAAAGTTAGTTTCTGACTTTTTAGTAATGCAACAGATTAATAGTGGTTTGGCAAAATCAGCTTCAGAAAAGTATAAATCAGTTCATAGTATTAATTCTATGGTTCAAAAAGCTATTAGTAATGTAGCAGACGGTTTTATAGATGATACGCCGTGTATTATTTACGAAGGCTGTGAACAGGAAATAGAAGTAGAAGTGTACGCGATTCAAGTAGTTGATGCTATTGGCAGGTTAATAGAAAACGCGCTTAAGTATAGCCCTGATAAGACAGTTTTTTTACACTCTGTAGAAGGAAGTATTAAAAAAGGAAAGAAACAAGATAGTTCGAATATCCTTAGTAGCCTAGTTATTCGAGATTTTGGTCTAGGTATTAGCGATATCGAGCAATTAGTAGTTGATGATATATTTAATCAGGTAGATAGAAATAAACAAGAACAACAAGGATGTGGTTTTGGTTTGTATATCGTTAATCAGTTTGCAAAATTAAATAATATTGATTTTAGACTTGAGCTTCCAAATGAAGGTCCTGGAGTTGAAGCAATTCTAGATTTTAAAATAACGAAATAAAAATAATAAAACTATAGTATCTCAAGATATTCTTTTGTTGCAGTTCTAGTATTTATTCCCCCTCTTACAGAGAATCTTGCTCTTGCCCAGCGAGTAACGTTAGGCATTGTGATTTTTAGGAAAACACTAAAACCTTGGCTAGTAGTGCTAATAAATTGTCCAAGTTGTGGATTCGCTCCTGTTTGTATTTCTAATGAAACAATTTGATCTAGTGTGCCTTGGGCTATTCCTCCAGTGAGCTCTCTTTGATCGATAATATCATCTATTTGAATAGGATCTATCCCCATCGCTTCTAGTGTCTCTTGGGAAGTAGTGTTGATATTAATTCTAGATATGCCATTGGTCTTTATATAACGCGACATTCTATTCAGTTTTTCTAAAGTTATTCCTGGAACTAAAGCTAATTCAGATAAACTTGCAAGAGGTCTGTTAAAAAAGAATCTTTGATCAAGGTTAGATTCTATACCTTGAAAATCAAACTGAGGGTCAACAAATGTTTGTTGATCAGAGTCTATCCAGTCAATTAAAACAGCAATTTGACGGCCTGCTTCGTATCCAGTATTGCCTAGAGTTCTAGCTTCTTCTTCTGGATATTTTTCGTTTACAAATCCTAGAGGCACAAAAAGATTTCTTAAGATTTCCCTCCAAAAATTTTGATTTACAGATAGAATATCATTGATATTAATTTTAGCAGAATCATCCACTATTTTTAATCTAGTCTCTCCTGTAAAACCTTCTATGGGTAAATCTGATAAGGAATCTACAATTGACCAAGGGTCGCTATGAGAGTCAGTTGTAGTAGTGGGATCTTCTTTAGGAAGCTCAATTATTGCTTTAGCATAAGCTATACCAGTTCTTAACATGAAATCAGCTTGCACTCTTTCTTGAAACATCCTGCACTGTCTTTGATATCTCAAAGTTTCTGAAGAGAAATCAAGAACTAAAATAGTTGAAAGTGCAACAACAAAAACTGTCATGAGTAGTGCTACCCCACTCTCGTCATTCCTTTTTATCTTTTTATTATTGTGCTTTTTATCGCTAATCATTTTAATCTTCTTAGTCTTAGTCTTAGTCTTAGTCCTATGTCTTTGTCTTAATCCCTATATATTCCTTTTATCTCTGTCTCCCCAGTTTCTCTTTCACTTCTTTAGGAACAGCCAACCACGTTCTTTCAGTAGTAGGTCTAGAAATAATATTATCAATAGTTGGGTCTATCTTATTAGCTTTAACTACTTCACCTGTATCAAGTAAAACATTTGGCGCTTTTTCTTTCTTCCCTCGATGTTTATCTTTTTCTTCAATCAAACAAATATAGTATTCAGGGTCGTATCCTAGTTCTGTAGCTTGTTCTTTCGCAAGTTTTATAACCTCATCTTTGCTAGAAGTAAGTTTAATAGTTTTAAAAAGATTTCTATCTCTTAATCTTTTTGCCAAATCTGAAAGAATTTTGTCTTCTGATTGAACCCAATTATTTACATGATACATCCACCAATGCTCAGTCATGTTGAAAACATATTTTAGCTCTAAGTCCTTAGAGTAGTTTTTGCATTGAATTAAGGCTTTCATTGTTTCATCACAAAACAAGTTGCTATTTTCTTTGTTATTGTAAATTCTTCTAAATCTTCTAACTAGGTTAATAGTTAAGGCATCTACAGCTTGTAGCACTCTATGTTGATAAATTTGTCTATACATAGAGTCTCTAGCAACAAAGAAATGTGTTAATGCGTCTATTCTATTCTCACCAAGAACTAAATTGAAGTCTTGATCCAAGCGAAATGCATCAATTAGAGCCATTACATTGTATCTACCATATGACACTGCGCACATTGTGCTATCTACAATCGACCAGTTTCCTCTGTCTGCATTCCAGCCTCCTCCAGTAATAATAGCTCTTGCCCAAGAAGGGGCAGAACTATCATCGTCTAGTATTTGAATAACTTTTTTAGTTAATTCTGGACTAAGAATACTTTGAATCTCTTTATCTTCTTTAATAATTCTTTTAGTAACTTCCTCATGGGAAGCTGACTTGTCATTACCCCAAATTTTTTCAGCAAGATGAGACCCTGGTGCTACGTGACCTATGTCGTGAAGAATCGCTGCCGCGCTTACAGCAGGTTGATATTTTTCAATTTCATTAGGATAAAATCTTTTTAATTTATCCATTAAAAGTTTTGCTAAGTAAGCAACTCCTAGACTGTGTCCAAATCTTGAGTGCTCAGCAAACATATAGACTAATTTAGTATTCCCAGTTTGAGAAACATTTCTTAGTCTTTGAACCCAAGAGGTATCAATTAAATCTAATACAATTTTATCTCCAGGTTCTGACTGCTCAAAGCTTAAAGTTTGATGAGCAACATCTGCAAAATTAATTGTCTTAGATTTCATAGTGAGTATTTTTTAAAGTCGTAAGTTTACTATACTAAGAGTCTGCAAGCTAAACACTAATTTTTTCATCTATTGATATGCCAAAAGCTTTTATATCGTCTAATTCTTTTGTGCTGTTAGTGAGTAGTTTTATGTTTTTTATTCCTAAACTACTTAAGATTTGAGCTCCTATCCCTAATTCTCTAAGTAAGTCGCTTTGAATATTGCCGGCATCTCTTCTAGGATGTTTTATGTATAGTAGTGCTCCTGAGCCATGTTTTTTTATAATATCTATAGCATTCGATAATTTTTTCTTCCTTTTCCCAGAATCAAAAGA
>CAYOZL010000087.1:0-5978 GCA_964408435.1 uncultured Bdellovibrionales bacterium
TCTTTAGCTAAAGAGTATCCACCTCTTGGTCCTCTTTTACCAATAACCACTTCTGCTTGACGAAGTTTAGCAAAAATTTGCTCTAAAAATCTCTGAGGAATGCTCTGTCTTTTAGCAATTTGTCTAACCTGTGCTGGTCCACCATTTAGATTATAAGCTAAATCTACTAGTGCCATAATTCCATACTGTTCTTCTCTTGAAAGCTTAACTGCCATAATTGAAAATCCCTTTTTTAGTTAAAAAATTTAATAACTTATGTGTGATTTACTACATAATCACAAAGTATCTATTAGATTTTTAGCTTTCTAGAGCTTAAAAATCAAATCTCAGCCTAAAGAAATTCATAAGTTACTGTAATAACTAGCTTCTAAATAATACTATTAGTATCTTAAAACTAATTATAGTGAAAAAAGATATTTAATATAGCGAAATCTTTACAATAATTATGTAAAAACTAGTGAATCCTTAAAAAATTATGATTTTTGGGAGTAGGGCTTTAATTTTTTAATACAGATTTAAAAGTTTTATTGCTGTTAATAAGCGATCTACTTTTAATTAAATCTAGTTCTTTATTTGGTATAATAGTTTCTCTATTCAATTTAATTCCATTTTCTTTCGCAAGTATTGGCACAACACTAAAAGCAGTTTTTGTTTCTGCATAGTTATTTACAACTTCTTCAAGACGTTTTTTTGCCGCAGCAAAGTTTTCTGTTTTTAAATAATATTTTGCTACTTCTATTTCATGCGTTGCTAGTTTATCTCTTATCGAACTAATTCTTTCTAATGAGTGTTTTAAATAGAGGCTATCAGGGTAGTTGGAGGCTATTTTTTTATAACTCTCAATTGCTTTTTCTAATGGGCTTTGGTCAGTATTTTTTGACTTATAAATAGCCTCGTAAGATTTAGCAATTTGAAGCTGAGCGTAATCTCCAGCTTCGTTTTTGGGTCTCTGTTCTAAAAAGTTTTGGTAAGCACTAATCGCAGTCTCATATTGACCTATGTAAAACTCACAGTCTGCAATTTTTAATTCAGAAAAAGCAACAAATGCACTGGCAGAATTTTTAGCTTGGTATTTAAGAAAGCTAGTTTTCGCAGTTTTAAATAACTGCCTTGAATATAAATCCATGCTAACAGATAGTAAGTCAGGTTTACTCTTTACTGTACTGCATGAGGTAGACAGAGAAAATAAGCAGAAAAGAAGTATTGTTGGTATGATTTTGTGCATGTTTATGTCCTGATTTATTATAGTTTTTTCTTTATATCTTTTAATACTTTTGGAAGAGCCTTTAAAGAGGCAAGTTGTCTCCAGAATTGTCTAATTGGCTCAGCATAAAATGTTCCCATATAGTCTCCTGGCTCAGTAATATCAGCAGAGACACCTGTTTTGCCCGCTAATCTAACTTTAGACGTAATGTTGATATGATCTGCTATTCCTACATGTCCGCCTACAATGCTGTCATCTCCAATGCTGCCACTTCCACCAATTCCACTCATCGCGCAAACTAAAACTCTTTTACCTATTTTATTATTATGTCCAACCTGAACTAAGCTATCTAGCTTTGTAGCTTCGCCAATTTTAGTATCACCTAGGGTTCCTCTATCTATGCTAGCATTTGAACCAACATCAACTCTATTAGCTAAGTGAACTTTGCCTATGTGTGGAATCCTTTTATGTCCTTCTAGCTTATCTGGAATATAGCCAAAGCCTTCACCACCTATAACTGCACCACCTTGAATTAGACAATCGTTACCTAGGATTACGTTTTCTCGTATAATTGCACCTGCATGAATCTCGCAGTCTTTTCCAATCTCTACATTTGGATAAAGAACAACGTTGGAATGCAAAATGCAGTTATCATCAATCTTACAGTTATCTCCTATTACGCAATTAGGACCAATTCTTGCAGATTTTGATACGCTAGCACTATTCGAAATGATTGCGCTTTGATGAACACCGTCTCCAAAACTTGGCTTAAAACGCATAATCTCAGCTAACTTAATAATACTAGCCATAGGATTGCTAACTATTAGTTGTATTTTTTCTAAGTCTTTAATTTCTTTTGATAGAAATAATACTTTTGCTTTTGTTTGATATGCGAGTTTTAGATTTTCTGCTGCCGCTCTTTTAGAAGTTGGGAAGTAAAAGCTGATATCGTTTTCAGTTGCTGAGTCTAGATTTTTCACTCCAATAATTTCAATAGAATCTGTTTTTATATCTAATTTAGAATCTAAAGTAGCATTAGTTAACTCAATTATTTTTTCTATTTTCATCTTAACTTTCTAACATAGCCTTATTCAATATAGCTACGTTAGCTTCTATATATTAGTATTGTGTCAATTTTGTTTTAAAAATTAATAATTATATCTCAGTAAAAAACTAATTAAAACATTAGGTTACAATATTTAGAGTAGCTATATTTATATTTATTTCAATATCTTTAAAAAAAAATTGCTTAAATCATACAATTCGGTAAGTTAGCAACCTTTAAAATAGTGTATATGCCAAAAAAACCAACTAAAAAAACAACAGCTAGTAGTAAAGCGAAAAAGACTTCTAAAACTAAAAGTGCAGCTACGAAAGCTTCCAAAAAATCTACAAGTAAATCTACAAGTAAAAGCAGTGCAAAAACTAGCGCAGCTAAGAAACTACTAGGAAAGCCTAGAGGTAGAAGACCGAAAAAAGCTGTTGAGGAAAGTAAAAAGCTTAAAGAGAAAATAAAAGAAGTTGAAAAACAATCTGGCATGATGGCCACAGAGGATGAGCTAGATAATATTACTGACTTAGACCTAGAAGCTGCATCAGATCAGCCTGAAACTACAGGTGATGATGATAAGAACGAAGAAGGCAAAGATTTAAGAATAAAAGAAAATAGTTTAAACAAAGCTCTTGCTGAAAAAGCAGCGGCAACTAGTACGACTAAAGGTTCAGACCCAGTTAGAATGTATCTA
This sequence comes from uncultured Bdellovibrionales bacterium, assembly GCA_964408435.1. Lineage (GTDB taxonomy): Bacteria > Bdellovibrionota_C > UBA2361 > SZUA-149 > CAYOZL01 > CAYOZL01. The sequence goes on from CAYOZL010000087.1 coordinate 2,950, forward strand.
AGGGAAATGGGCGGTGTTAGCTTGCTTACTCGTGAAGGCGAAGTAGTAATTGCTAAAAGAATTGAGAGTGGCCAAATTGAGATCAAAGAAGAAATAGGCAGATCTCCAGTCTCACTACTTTATGTTTTAGAAATAGTAGACGGTCTTAAGGAAGGTAACGTTAGAGTTCGAGATCTTTTTGCAGATGATGACAGCTCAGATGATGAGAATGCTGATAATAGTAGTTCAAACGATAGTGATGAAAATCTAGACCCTGAAGCTTTAAAAGCTAAGTTAGCAGCTATTGAAGAAGACACTAAAAAGAAATTCTATAAAAAAGCTCAAGGCATTAAAAAGCATAGAAAGAATGTTGAAGAGCATTTTCAAAAGCTACAAAGTTTAACACCTGGTAGTAAGGCTTATAAAGATAGCCATAAAAAATACGAAAGATACAGAGATAGATCTCAAGCTAAATTAGAAGCTTTGCAGTTAGCAGAAAAGCATTGGGAAGGCATTGGAATTAAAATGTCTAACTATTTAAATTCAGCTAGTAGCGCTATTCAAATTCTAGATATAACTCAAAGGCAAACAGGAAGAACTTTAGAAGAACTATACGAAGCTGTTTCTGAAATTGTTTCAGAAGATCAAGTTGCTTTTAAAAGAGTTTGTAGAAGATTAAAATTAAAAGCTCAAGAAGCTAGAGACCTAGCAGATTCAGTTCAAGGAGCTAGACAAATTATAGCTGATATTGAAAAGCAGACTTTAATGAATATTACTGAGTTAAAAAGAAGCGTGCTTAAGCTAGAAAGAGCAGATGCTAAGGTTTATAATGCTAAACAAGAATTAGTAGAGGCTAACCTTAGGTTAGTAGTTTCTTTAGCTAAGAAATATACAAATAGAGGCCTACAGTTTTTGGATTTAATTCAAGAAGGAAATATAGGCTTGATGAAAGCAGTTGATAAATTTGAGTATCAACGTGGTTATAAATTTTCTACCTATGCAACATGGTGGATTCGTCAGGCAATTACTAGAGCAATAGCGGATCAGGCAAGAACAATAAGAATTCCTGTTCATATGATTGAAACTATTAACAAGCTTGTTAGAGTTCAAAGATTATTAGTTCAAGAGTTAGGAAGAGAGCCTTTACCAGAAGAAATAGCTGCTAGAATGGATATCTCTGTAGAGAAGGTTAGAAAAGTAATAAAAATTGCTAAAGAACCTATTTCTTTAGAAACTCCAATCGGCGATGATGCTGATAGTCAGTTAGGAGACTTTATTGAAGATAAAAGAGTAGTTTCTCCTTCTGAGGCAGTTGAGAATATAAATCTTCAAGAACAAACAAGGCGTGTGCTTTCAACTCTAACACCTAGAGAAGAGAAGGTATTAAGAATGCGTTTTGGAATTGGTGAGAGAAGTGACCATACTCTTGAGGAAGTTGGTAGGAATTTTGATGTAACTAGAGAAAGAATTAGGCAGATTGAAGCTAAGGCTTTAAGAAAGCTAAGACATCCAAGCAGACTTAAGAAACTTAAGAGCTTGGTGGAGAAGCATTAGAGTAGTTGACTCTAATGTATGGGAGAGATATTTTCCCGCTAGTTTTTTGATTTTTAGGTTTTATATAATTTTTGTTGTGATTTGTACGGCCCTGTAGCTCAGTTGGTTAGAGCACCCGGCTCATAACCGGTAGGTCCCAAGTTCAAGTCTTGGTGGGGCCATTCTTGGTCACAACAAGACTTGAAGAAATGTAGCTGCAAGTCGAGTAGGGATTGTTTCAATCACTACGTCTTGGTGAGGCCATTCCTCTTTATAGAGGAATAGTTAGGATTAGGTTTGTTAGTTTTATAATTATTTATTTAGAAGAGAAAAAAAGTGGCAAAAGACAAAGTAGGTAAAACATTATCATCACTTTCTGAAGTTGATAAACAAATTGCACAGTTCGTAAATAGAAGAACTAATATCGCAAATCAAGAATCTTCTTATAAAGAAGAAATGATACAGGTAGATAGCAGACTTGATGAGCTAACTATCTTGTTAGAAGAAGCTCAGACTAAGCATAGTGCTGAAGAACTAAGATTAAAAGAAGAAGAAGAAAAGATTATAGAAAGAAGAAAGCAGTTAACTACTATTGGTGGTGCTAAGAGTGCAAAATTAGTTGAGAGAGAATTAGATATTGCTACTAGAACATTAGAAGAGTTAGAAAAAACAGCAACTGCAGCATTTGAAGAATTAGATAATGTAAAAGCTCAAATGGCAGACATTGCAGATAGAAAATCTGCTTTAGTGCAAAGTCTAGAAGAGCTAACTACTGAAACTGGCCCAGAGTTAGAAGAGATTGGAAAAAATGTTACTAAGCTTAGTAAGCAAAGAGATACTCAATTAAAAAAATTAGAGCCAAGATTGCAAGGTTTATATTCAAGAGTGAATGAAAGATATCCTGGCGAAGCTGTAGCAAAAGCTGCAGAAGGTTCTTGTCAGTCATGTTATAGATTTCTTCCTCAACAAAGATACAATCAAATTATGGCTGGAAACCTACTAATCCAATGTCCTGGATGTAGTAGAATTCTGGTATACGGATTAGACTAAGTTGTGTCGCACTATAAGAGTGTAAGCGATCAAAATCTTTTATCTAGAGCACAAAAAGTAATTCCTGGTGGGGTGAATAGCCCTGTTCGCGCGTTTAAAAATGTAGGCGGTAATCCTGTTTTTATAAAAAGTGGGAAGGGTGCTTATTTTGAATCTTGCGATGGTAAGAAATTTATAGATTATATTTGTTCTTGGGGCCCTCATATACTTGGCCATAATTCTAGTATTATAAATAAAGCAGTATCCTCGGCTCTAGAAAATGGAACAAGTTTTGGAGCACCGACATTAGCTGAAATAGAATTTGCAGAATTAATATCTGATATTATGCCTGCAATGGAAATGCTTAGAATGGTAAGTTCAGGGACTGAGGCTACTATGTCAGCAGCTAGGCTAGCTAGGGGTTATACAAATAGAGATTATATTTTAAAATTTGATGGTTGTTATCACGGTCATGCAGATTTTTTTCT
>CAYOZL010000088.1:0-1416 GCA_964408435.1 uncultured Bdellovibrionales bacterium
CTACAGTGGCTTTAGTTGATACTGGTGGGTATTTTATTGGTAGTAAATTAAAAGGAAAAAAATTAGCACCTAGAATAAGCCCAAATAAAACAATATCTGGTTTAGTTGGTGGAGTGTTGCTTGCTTCTGTTGTTTCAACACTTTTAGCACCAGCCCTTGGCTTAGGTCTTAGTGTTTATAAAGCATTTTTTATAGCTATTTTAATTTCAGCTCTTGCTGTTAGTGGAGATTTATTTGAGTCTTTATTAAAAAGAACTTATCAAGTTAAAGACGCGAGTAGCTTTCTTCCTGGTCATGGTGGCTTCCTAGATCGAATTGATGGTTTAATTGTAGCTAGTTCTGCATTGTTGCTTCTCTAAGGTCTTTAAAAAAAATAATGAAAATAGCAATTCTTGGCTCTACTGGTTCAATTGGAACACAAACATTAGATGTTATTAGAAATAACAAAGAGCATTTTGATGTAAAGCTTTTAGTAGCGAATAAGAACTGGGAACTCATTGTTAAACAAGCAAAAGAATTTCAGCCAGAAGTTGTTGTTTTATCTGATATTGATTCTGCAAATAAAGCTAAAAAAGAACTAGAAGGCATATCTAAAGTATATTCTGAAAAAGAAGCAATTTTTGAAGCTATAAAAAGTTCTGATTTAATAGTAGCAGCAATGGTAGGTTTTGCAGGTCTTGAACCAGTGTTAGCAGCAATTAAAGCAAATAAAATAATAGCCCTAGCCAATAAAGAAACATTAGTTGCAGGAGGGAGTGTCGTAAAAAAAGCGCTCGCAAAATCAAGTGCAAAGCTTATTCCCCTAGATTCAGAACATAGTGCTGTTTATAACTGCCTAGAAGCAAGAGCAGATAGTATAAATAAAATTTATTTAACTGCTTCTGGTGGTCCTTTTTTAAATCAGCCTGAATTAGATTTTGAAACAGTTACCCCTGCACAAGCAGTAAAACATCCGCGCTGGAATATGGGAGCTAAGATAAGTATTGATTCAGCTACGATGATGAATAAAGGTTTAGAGGTAATTGAAGCTGCTGTTTTATTTGATATTGAGCCCGATAAAATAAAAGTCTTGGTGCATCCTGAACACGTAATACATGCAATAGTGGAATACGAAGATGCTAATTCTTTAGCAGTAATGTATCAACCTGATATGAGAGTTCCTATAGCCAATGCTTTAATGTCTGTAAGTGATCAGAGTAATTTTATCTCAGGAGCTAATTTCCTAGATTTTTCAAAGACTAGTTCTTTAAGTTTCTATCCCCCAGATTTTAAACGCTTTCCTGCACTAACTCTTTGTTATGAGGCTATTAAAACTTCACAAACAGCAGTGCTAAATGCCGCAAATGAAATAGCAGTATCTAGATTTATGTCTTGTGATATAACATTCAAGCAGATACCTTTATTGGTTGAAAAAGT
>CAYOZL010000088.1:1516-5840 GCA_964408435.1 uncultured Bdellovibrionales bacterium
GCTAAATGGTGTGGGGTTGGAGTTGTTAAATTCTCAGTAGGCTTTGGTCCTGCTCTATTCAAATTTAGACATAAAGAAACTACTTATCAGTTAAGCATTATTCCTCTAGGTGGATTTGTAAGAATGGTAGGCGATATGCCGGATATGCTTACTGGAGCTCAGCCAACTGATGCTGCGGTAAGATATGAGGGAGAAGATGGTGTAGAACTTAGCCCTGAAGAACAATTGGAAACTCAACTAGGTGTAAAACTTAATGATGAACTTAGAGCTTCAATAGAAGATAAGAATCAATGGTTTATTGAGAAGAACTACTGGCAAAAATCAGCAATTGTATTTGCAGGACCTTTGTTTAATTTTATTTTAGCTATTGCTTTAGTTTTTTTCTCAGTGGCGATGTATGGAAAAGAAGAGCTAAGTGATTTGCCTGAGATTGAAGCAATTATGAAAGGCTCACCTGCGCAAAATGCTGGGCTAGAGCCAGGGGATATGATTTCAAGTGTTGAAGGAAAAGAGATTAAGACTTGGGATGAACTGTCTGAATTTATTTTTAACAGTGAAGGAAAAGCTTTAAGCTTAGTTGCGAAAAGAGGAGATGAGTTAATTTCGACAAATGTGACTCCTCAGTCACAAGAAGTTGGGGATGTTAGCGGTAATTCGAAGAAGTCTTATTTTATTGGGATCAATAGAAAGAGAGATAGAGTAAAAGCGAGTATGTCTGAAGCTTTAAAGATTGGCTTTCAGTGGACATATGACGTTTCTCGTTTGACCTTAGAGGGTATTGGGGGAATGCTAACAGGAAGCGTTTCTAAAAAAGATATAGCAGGCCCAGTTTTTATTTTTCAAGCAGCAGCAGATAAGGCTGAGGAAGGCTTGGAGAGTTTATTGCAGTTTATGGCTCTATTAAGCGTAAGTTTGGCAGTGCTTAATTTGTTACCAGTTCCTGTTCTTGATGGAGGGCATTTAGTCTTTTTTCTTCTAGAAGCAATTACAGGGCCAATGAGTGTAAAGAAAAAAGAAATAGCTCAACTAGTAGGCTTTGTGCTCTTACTTTCTTTGATGGTCTTTGCCGTTAGTAATGACTTAACTAGAGATGATTCTAAATTATCAAAAGAATTTGAATGGAAAGAAGAAAAGTAGAAAAAGGGGCAAATGCACTTGTCATAAACACAGCTTCTATCTCAGAAGTTGCAATTTGTTATAATAATGAAGTTCAAAGTTTAAGCTCCACAAAACCTAGTGCTGAATCTTTAACCGATTTAGTAAACCAACTTAAGTTTGATTTTAGAGAAGTTGATACTATCTACTTTATTTGTGGCCCTGGAAGTTATACTGGCTTAAGAGTAGGCTTAGCTTATGCTCAGGGAATTGCTTTAAGTCTAGATAAGCCATTAATTTTTGTATCTTCAATGTTAGCATTAAGTTTAAATGTTGAAGTTTCTGAGCAAGACAATATTGAAATAGCATTAAGAGCAACTAAAAATGACTTCTACTATTCTAAATTTAGTATTAAAAGAAATTCTAAGAGCCTTCCATTGCTGTTCCCACTAGAGAAAACAAGCATTTTGCTAGATACATCAAAAGTTAATTATGTATATGAAAGTGTTGAATTAAATTACGATAGTTTCTTTAAAAAAATACTAAGATATCAAGAGCTAGACGATGTAAGTAGCTATAATCACTATGCAAGTACTGAAATTGTGTATGTAAAACCAGTGCCAGCAAAAACATTGCTTGAGCGTAACATCAGTATTGACCTTGAGTAAGTATTGTTATAATCATAACTTGCTTTGGTATTTCACCAAAGTTTCTTAATACACCAAGTTTTTATTTTATCTTTGTTTTTATTTTTAAATCATAATTTTCATTTAGTTTAAGATATTAAATAAGATATTATAAGAAAAAATTAACACGGAAAATCAATCAAAATGAATTTAGCAGAACTCAAAAAAAACACGATAGTGGAACTAACTCAGATAGCAGAAGATTTAAAAATAGAAGGCGCGGCTTCAAAGCGTAAACAAGATTTACTTTTTGACATTCTTCAAGCTCACTCAGAGTCTGATGGTCAAATATTTGGCGAAGGAGTTTTAGAAACTCTTCCTGATGGGTTTGGATTCTTAAGATCTCCAGCAGCAAACTATTTACCTGGGCCAGATGATATTTACGTATCGCCTGCTCAAATTAGAAGATTTGGACTTAGAACAGGAGACACTGTTACAGGTCAAATCAGACAACCTAAAGAAAGCGAGAGATACTTTGCTCTTTTAAAGGTAAATGAAATTAACGGAGAATCTAGTGAAGCATCAAAAGGAAAAATCTTATTTGATAATTTAACTCCTTTATATCCTGATGAGCGTTTAAAATTAGAAAATGGTGCTGAGAGTTATTCTACTAGAATAATAGATTTATTTAGTCCAATTGGAAAAGGGCAAAGAGCTCTAATTACTGCTCCTCCAAGAGCTGGTAAAACAGTTTTATTACAAAAAATTGCTAATTCGATTACTACGAATCATCCAGAAGTTACATTAATTGTTCTTTTAATTGATGAAAGACCAGAAGAAGTAACTGACATGGCCAGAAATGTGAATGCTGAAGTAGTTAGTTCTACTTTTGATGAGCAAGCAATCAGGCACGTGCAAGTTGCTGAAATGGTAATTGAGAAAGCTAAAAGATTAGTTGAGCATAAAAGAGATGTTGTAATACTGCTAGATTCAATTACTAGACTAGCAAGAGCTTATAACTCTGTAGTGCCTCCAAGTGGTAAAATTCTAAGTGGAGGTGTTGATTCAAACGCATTACATAAGCCAAAGCGTTTTTTCGGTGCTGCAAGAAATATCGAAGAAGGTGGAAGTTTAACTATTATTGGAACGGCTCTAATTGAAACTGGTTCTAGAATGGATGAAGTTATCTTTGAAGAGTTTAAAGGAACTGGAAACATGGAAATGGTTCTTGATAGAAAGCTTGCTGATAGAAGAGTTTATCCTGCATTAGATGTTAATAAATCTGGAACAAGAAAAGAAGAATTACTTCTTGGAGAAGATATTATTCAAAGAATGTGGTTACTAAGAAAAGTAATTAATCCTCTAAATGCTCAAGATGGTATTGAGTGGTTACTTGATAAAATGAAAGGGACTAAGAGTAATAAAGAGTTCATGGATATGATGAAAGGCTAACGCACAGAGGTCTCAGAGAATATTGAGACACAGAGCTTAGTTTTTACTAGTCGTGATTAGTTTTATGTTTAAATTTCGACTAGTATATAGTTAACTATATACCTATTGTTCTTTTATAATTTTGCTTAAGTTTAATTAAGATTGTTAGTCACTCTTAGATAGGGGTTTTTGCTCTTGTCTAGGAGTGTGCTCTAAATACGGTTTTAGAGTTGGTTTTTCTCCTTGTTTTTTCTCCTTGTTTTTTGAAAAGAAGGTGCTGTATGTCTAAGGAATTGCAAACTCAATCTCATCAGGCTTTAGTTACTTTTTCACCTGAATTCGCTTCAGGTCAAGACATGAGCGAGCATGGCATTTCTGTTCTTGGTTTGAACTATATTGTTACTCCAAGTATGAAAGAACGTTATGCGTCGTGGCTTGGGCAGTTAGACCCTAATAAGGTGTATAAATTTGAAGATGGAGAAGCTGGTTATAGTCCCTTTTCTTATGATTCACTTTCACATTTTTCTGCAGAAAATAAATCATTAGCGATGACCCATCCTGTAGAAAAAGTAGGGGGAGAGGGCTTTGAATACTATGATGGTAGAATGTTGAGACAAGAGAGTGTAAATAGATCTTTTGTTTTATCAGATGCTATCAATAATGGTACTTTCAGAGATTTAACTCAGTCTGATAAATCTTTGAAATTTAAAACGAAACAGTGTGTATTTGAGACTTCTTTGCCATCTCCGTTATCAAGGGGATATAAGATTGCAGATGCCGTATATATTCTTAGTAACGCAGCTCCTGGATATTGTATTCCGTCTCAAAGTTTAATGGGCGTAAAGAAGTCTGAAATACGTTACAAGGCTTCTGCTAGTAAGAGTCAAGTCAGGGTTTTGCTTATTGAGGATAATGTTTTAAGTATTCATGTTTTTGCGACTGATGAAATACTTAACTTACCTAAGCCTGGTAAGTATAATCCTCGAATTAAGTTCCTTGCCAATGATTTGCCAGTTTTATTTAATTAAGAAAATAAATGTTTTTAACAGAGCACACACCTAATTAATTTTACATAATTCCTTTAATGAAAATCAGGCTCTGAGTCAATTGAATTTAAACTTGCTGTAGTCTAGTTTAAATAGCGAACGCTTTTATTTGTTATAATCCAAATG
>CAYOZL010000089.1:0-5802 GCA_964408435.1 uncultured Bdellovibrionales bacterium
TTACAAGATCAGACTGCTATTAAGGTTTCTTAGGCGAAACTCAGGTTTATAATAAATTAATTTTTTATGGGTTCGGTTCACTTGTTTTAAAACCTTCTTAATTTTTAAGATTACAGACCAATTTTTTTGAAGCTACGATTCTTTTTACTCTCGTTGTGCCTGTCTCTTCTCTTCTTATGAGATTAATCTCTTCAAGAAATTCCACAGAGTCGCTTAACCTCTTTACTCCAAGTGCCTGTTTTATCTCTGAAGTTGTTGCGCCACCAGGAATCATACTTGCCATTAGGATTGTTAGGTAAGTAATAAGTTGTGTTTGTCTGGCATTTTTAACGTGTTTTGAAAGAGCTTCTAGGAAGGCATCAATTCCAAAAACATACTCTAAAAGCTTTATTGGTATGTCTTCTGAGCCTGTTTCGAGAGTGCGTGTAAGTAATGAGCTGATTCCTAGTAGGGCAGCATCGTTTTCTTTTTCTATCCTTTCGACTTTAACACCTATTGGATACTTTTCTGGAATTTGGCTGTGAAGAATTACAAGAGAGATTCTGATTGCATTCATTTGGGCAATTTTAGCCGCAGCAATTTTATTTTGTGTAAACATTATTCGCTCAACCTTCTTTTACAAGTGAACTAAACTTAGCTTTAACTAAGTTTAGTTATTATGGTTTTCCCGAATAAGAAAATTTAAATAGCGAGCTTTAAGTCTGTCTTTTCTTTTTTTTACTAAGAAATAACAGTTAAAAACGGAGCAATAGTTAATCCAACTAAACAAGTAAGCTTAATTAGAATATTCATTGATGGCCCAGATGTATCTTTAAATGGGTCTCCAACAGTATCACCAGTAACAGCTGCTTTATGTGGGTCAGAGCCTTTGTAGTACATCTCACCATTTATCTCTACGCCTGTTTCAAAAGACTTCTTAGCGTTATCCCATGCACCACCTGCGTTTGATTGGAATATAGCCCAAATAACGCCTGAGACTGTTACTCCTGCCATGTATCCACCAAGAGCTTCTGCGCCCATTGTGAAGCCTACAATTATTGGAACAATTATTGTTATTGCTCCAGGCATCATCATTTCTCTTAGAGCCGCTTTTGTAGAAATTTCTACACATGCTGCGTAATCAGGTGTTCCAGTTCCTTCTAGGATTCCAGGAATTTCTTTAAACTGTCTTCTAACTTCGTTAACCATATCCATTGCTGCTCTTCCCACTGCAGACATTGCAAGGGCAGAGAAAACTACTGGAATCATTCCACCAATAAATAGTGCAGCTAGAACTTTTGCATCAAAGATATTAATTCCTTTAATTCCAGTTAAAGTTACGTATGCAGCAAATAGTGCTAGAGCAGTTAGTGCGGCTGAAGCAATTGCAAAGCCTTTACCGATTGCTGCAGTAGTGTTTCCAACTGAATCTAATATGTCAGTTCTTTCTCTTACTTCTTTAGGTAGTTCAGCCATCTCAGCTATACCACCAGCGTTATCCGCAATAGGTCCAAAAGCATCAATTGCTAATTGCATTGCAGTAGTAGCCATCATTGCACTTGCTGCAATTCCAACACCATAGAATCCAGCGCATGAGTAAGCAGCCCAAATTGCAAATGCAAATAAAATAGTAGGCGTGCAAGTAGACATCATTCCAACAGATAGCCCAGCAATAATATTTGTAGCACCACCTGTTGCAGATTGTGTAACTATTTCCATTACAGGTTTTGTTCCTAGTGCTGTGTAGTATTCAGTAATCATCGAAATTACAGCTCCAACAACTAAGCCAACTACAACTGCAAAAAATACATATGTAGAAGTTGTTTCCATCATAGAGAATTCTCCTGAATGAAAAACGCTCATAGTGATTTTAGCAGGTAGCATTATTTTGATAGCAAAGAATGATGCTACCCCAGTTAAAATAATTGAAACCCAGTTGCCTCTATTCAGTGCAGATTGAACAGAATCTGAAGTAGCATTTTCTTCATTGATTCTAACTAGTTTCATTCCAATAATTGAAAATATTATTCCGAGTCCTGCTATTAGCATTGGAAGTAGTATTGGTCCCATGCCAGCAAAGTTATCTTCTAAGCTTCCGCCCATGTCTCTAATAACGTAGTTACCTAGAACCATTGAAGCTAGAACAGTTGCAACATAAGAACCGAATAAGTCAGCTCCCATTCCTGCAACATCACCAACGTTATCTCCAACATTATCTGCAATTGTTGCTGGGTTCCTAGGGTCATCTTCAGGTATTCCTGCTTCAACTTTACCAACTAAGTCAGCTCCAACATCTGCAGCTTTAGTATAAATTCCACCACCAACTCTTGCGAAAAGAGCAATTGATTCTGCGCCAAGAGAAAAGCCAGCAAGCGTTTCTAGAACGATTGACATGTCTTCAGTGTTTGTCCAAGTTCCACCCATTAGCTTGCAATATAAAAGTGCAAAAACTGTTCCTAAGCCAAATACTGCTAAGCCAGCAACCCCTAAGCCCATTACCGAGCCGCCTTTAAAAGAAACTTCTAGAGCTTTTGATAAACTTGTTCTTGCCGCTTGAGTTGTTCTTACGTTTCCTTTGGTAGCAATTTTCATTCCAACTAAGCCAGCAATAATAGAACTTAGTGCTCCGAATATGAATGCTAAAACTATTGACCAATGTTGTGAGTGTCCTATGCTAGCAAGTGCTGCAAGTAGTATTGATGCAATTACAATAAAGATAGCAAGTATACGATACTCTGCTTTTAAAAACGCCATTGCTCCATCAGCAATAGAGTTTGCAATGCCTTGCATCTTTTCATTTCCAGCATCTTGTTTGGTTACCCAAGAAGACAGGATGAACATGTAGACTAAAGCGATTATTCCAAAAAGTGGTATTAAGTAGACTAGGTTTTGCATAGTAAAATAGTGTTTAATTAATATAAAAATATGAAATAATTAGTTGTGAAGCTTCTTACAACAATATTTCAGTAAAAATAGTTAAAATTCCATTAAAAACAAGCATATAGCTTTGTCTTTAATCTTATTTACGGGCGTAAGTATTAACCTACTTAGTTCTATAGGTAAAGTTTAATGACTTTCTATCTTTTTGAGTATAAAAATAGCCGGTTAAGTGTTTGTAATAACTAGATAAAAAAATTGAATCCAATTTTGTAATTATTGAATCTTAGTTTGTATAGCTTATGTAACAGATTTGTAACATAGGGTTTAAAGAACAGGTTTTACTAGAAATATTTTGTAATACGCTTTTAGAGCAGGTTTTTCTAAAGATTTTAAGAAGATTTAACGATTTAATAAGGAGAATATAAAAAATGAATTCTAACACTGTAGAGAATCTAAGAGATTATAAAATGAATTGTGACGAAATTAAAGACCTATCTAGTAGCTATGTAGACTTTAGCTGTAATAGCTTTGATTCAATGGCAATTTCTGAGCATATTAAGCATTGTGAGAGCTGTGAAAAGTTTATTTCTGAGATGAACCAACTTAAGGCTTGGTCTAAGTCCTTATCAAATACAACAATTCCTGAGGACGTATCTAAAAGGCTAAGACAAAAGCTAGGACTATAGTTGACTTAGCTTAATTTTCAGTTTGAAGGCTAAAGCCTAATTTTACCAAAAATCAATCTAAGTCAACTATATCTGTTTCCGCTGCGCTGAGCATATAACTAGTTATGATTTATAAGAAAAACTAAATCACGACTAGTTATAGGAAGTATAATCCAGCTTGGCTTAATTTTTGATGCTATGTTAATTAGTTTTAAGTGAAAACAAAGACCTTATTAATTTTAATTATATCTGTATTAATACTTTTATTAGTTTTAATAGGGGTTCTTTGGTTCTTTTTCTTGGGACGTTCTAAGGGAGAGGATGATTCGAATAGGAAATGGACTGATCCTAAATATAGACAGAAATTTTGACAGGGGCTTTGATGATTAGAGCTTTAATGAAAAGCATTGCTTTTTTAATTCTTACACTATTATTTTCGATTTCATGCTCTAGTAAGAATATACGATCTACTTCAGATCGTTTTAAGGTATCTGTTAGCTCTGATGGCAGGACTCTATCAAATTTTAATCAAGTTCTTATTCATAGAGTTGAGGTGAATAAGTCCGATTTAAATAGGCTATATAAAAAAGGCATTCAAAGCTTAGATTCAACATTAGAAAAGGATATTAGAGGAAGTGTTGTTGGTATTAGTATTAAAAGCAGTAGAGCTAGAAAGATATTTAACTTGCTAGAAAAAGATGTGATTTCTAGTATAGGTAGACTTAAGATATCTTCTGTAAAAGATTTTTGGAATATTGGAAGAGTAATGGAGCTACAGGGTAAAGTTGATATTACTGTAATTAGAAATGGGCAATCACTTAAATTTATTTATTTTTTAAATGGCTGATATTAACAAAAGGATATTGATTTTAGCTCTTTTCGGAGCAGTTATTAGTGTCTACTTAGTTTACCATCATGTAAACGTTGTTGGCGGTTACAATCTAGGTCAATCGCTTTGTAATGTTAGCTCAAGTTTTAATTGTGATGATGTAGCAAAGAGCAAGTATTCTTCATTATTTGGCATGCCTGTTGCTAGTTTTGGTTTATTTTATTTTTTACTACTTGCTTATGTAAATACCAAGCTAGAGAACTCTAGGCTTAATCTAGTTTGTTTTAGTGTGCTAGTAGCTTTGGTGCCTAGTGCATTACTACTTTTTTTATCTGTTTTTGTAATAAAAAAGTTTTGTTTATTTTGTATGCTATTAGATTTAATTCTAATTAGTCTTTTGTTTCTTAGTTATAAATATCTAAAATTAAGCGAGGTAGTTAAAGATGCTCTTGCTTTATTGAAACCTAAGTTTTTATTTTTTACTTTCTTAGCAGGGTTATTTTCACTCTTTTTACCTTCTTTACTTAAGAGTTTTGTTTTTGAGGCAGCCTTAGATGATTCAGAAATTAGGAAGGTATACAGTGCTTGGAATTCTAATGAGTTTGTTGATTTAGAAATTAATTGTAGTGGGGATGTTAGCAGTGATTTTTGTAAAGGTAATAATGATGCAAAAGTAACAATTGTTGAATTTAGTGATTTTCAATGTCCTTTTTGTAAATTAGCAGCTTATAAAATTAATCAAATTTATAATAAAAATATTAAGATAGGTCTTAACGAAGTAAGAGTTGTTTTTAAAAATTTTCCTCTAGATGTGCAGTGTAACGATTTGTTTCAGAGTGCTCCTCATCAACTAGCATGTCAGGCTGCGATTTTTGCAAGGTGTGCGGGAGTGCAAGGGAAGTTTTGGGAATATAGTAATAGTTTATTTTCTCTTGATTACCTTGATTGGAAAATAGAGAATATATTAGCAATTTCAGACCAACTTGGTCTTGATACAGAAAGAATTAATAAATGTGCTGCAGATAAAAATACACTACTTAGAACTAAAAAAGATGTTAATTTAGGAAATAAAATTGGAATTAGTTCAACTCCTACAATTTTTATTAATGGTAAAAAAGTAAAGTTAGACAGGTTAGATCAATTAGAGAAGTTAGTAGAGAAAATCTTAGGACAAAGCCTTGAATCATAAGGTTTTTCTTAAAGAGTTTAGCTTACGCCTAAATAGTCTTAATTTAAATGTAGAGTATCAGTATAATCCTTTAGAATACGCCTTTAATCCAGCTAGTGATTATTTAAAAAAATATGCCAATAAAAATGCAAAAGCTTTTTTACTTGGAATGAACCCAGGACCTTTTGGTATGGCCCAAACTGGTGTGCCTTTTGGAGATGTTGGCTTTGTAAGAGATTGGTTAGGTATTGAAAGTAAAAAAATAAGTAAACCTCAAAAAG
>CAYOZL010000090.1:0-2185 GCA_964408435.1 uncultured Bdellovibrionales bacterium
ATTACTACTAATATGGATTTGCATAAAAGAATCTTGAATGAAAAAAGATTTTTAGATGGGCAAATACACACTAAGCTAATTGAAGAAATGTTAAGTGATGAAGCATAAAAAAATTAGAAATAGCTTTATTGCTATAACTATTTTTTCCCTCATATTATTACCACAAATTTCGTTTGCTGAGCTTGCCATAAAAAATCCTACTTATGATTTTGGACAAGTTAAGCAAGGCGAAAAGGTTTCTCATAATTTTGTAATAGCTAATAAAAGTAAAAAAACTGTTGAAATTAAAAAGATAAATCCTTCTTGTGGATGCACTGCGGCTATATTAGATAAAAAAATACTCTCCCCAGGTCAAAGTACTAAGCTAAAAGCAATTTTTGATACTTCAGGTTTTATAGGCAGAAAAGAAAAATCAATATCAATTTATGATGCAGATAAAAATTCTTACCAACTTAAAATAAAAGGTAATATTGTCTCTGATATTAATGTTAAACCTAGAAGAGTGTTCTTAGGAGACATTAGTGCGGAGAGCAAACCCTCAAGTCGAATTACTTTAGATGCTAGTAGTGGTGTTAAGTTTAAAGACGTCATAAGCAGAAGTAAGTTTTTAAAAGTTGAATCTGAAAATTTAGCTAATAAGCTAGTGCTCAATATTGAGATACTTACAGGAGCACCATTAGGAGACTTTCAGTCTAGAATTTCTGTTTTAACTACTAGTGAAGAAACACCAGTGGTTAACATACCAGTAATTGCTCATATTTATGCCGATTTAATCTTAGATCCAAAGTCAATAAATTTCGGAGTAATACAAGGACCATTGAAAGAAAAAGTCATTAAATCAGCTTTTTTAAACAATACTTCTTCTAATAAGGTTAATATAAAATCTATTTCTTCTAGTAATAACGATATAGATGTAAACTTTACAGTTGTGGAACCAGGATTTAAGTATAAAATAAATGCAGTTATAAATTCTGGGAATGTTGGTATTTTTCAGTCATCAGTAATAATTAATACAGATCATAAAGATGAGAAACAGCAAGAAATTAAATTACCTGTCTATGCGATTATCAATCCATCTTAAGTTCTTATTTTCCTTTTTAGTTTTATTGCCTTCTGTTTGTTTTGCTGAGGATTTACTTCGAAGTTTTGAAAAAGCCAAACTAGGAGAACTTTCTATTTCTGAATTACTTGAGACTATTACAAAAAGCGATAAATTAGCTATTTCTTCTGATGTTAATAGATACAAGCATCTTGTTCCAGGTTTATCCGAAACATCAGCCCCAGTATTATTAGGGAAGGTTAGACAAGCAATTATAGAAGGCGACTTTGATAAAGTTTGGCAAATCAAGTCATTATCAGACACACTCTTACCTAGAAGTTGGCCAGAGAGTATTGGGATAGCAAAGTTAGCAGAACAAGTAAGTAAAATCCAAGATGCTAAAGAAAATATTTTATCTCTTAATTCGATATATCAAGAAAAATTAGCAACGGAAGATAAAAAGGTTTTAGAGATTGCTGCAAAGAAAAAAGCCAAAGAAGTTGTAGCTAATGAGGCCAGTCCATTTGATGCTATAAAATTAGCTTCTAAAGTTGCATTAGTTTTCCCTGATTTAGATGTGGGGACAAAGAGTCTTTTTTCCCAATTAGATAGTTCTGTAGACTCTTCCAGTATTGACTTTTCTAAGTGGAGCTTTGATGTTCCAGATGTTAAAGAATATGTATTTGATTTTTTAGATAAGTCTGATGAGAATAAAGGCTTAGTTACAAATCTTTATATCGCTAAGGCAATGGATGCTTTCGATAAGGGGAATGAAAATAGGGCAGAAGTCTATTATAAGTTAATTCAACCACATTTAAGTGCTGAACGTATATTAAGTGTAAAAAAAGAATTTTTAAGTAAGGGACTAGATGGAAACTATTCTAGTTTCATAGAATCTATTGCTAATGACTTAAAGAATGACCTTAGCTCTACAGATAAAGTAAAATTACTTTTTAAAGGTTTTTATGGTTGGTGGCCATTTTTAATTCCTTTAGCTTTTTTTCTTCTGCCAGTTTTGTTTTTACTTAAGCCTAAAAAGAAAACAAGATTAAAAACCAATCCAGTATTAGAAGACGATCAGTATACTAAGTTGCTAAAAAAGCTAGAGCTTGATGAGACTGCAACAGAGAAAGAGATTAAAAAAGC
>CAYOZL010000090.1:2285-5553 GCA_964408435.1 uncultured Bdellovibrionales bacterium
TCACTATCTATTAATCTTTGCATGAATTTATGACTTAGAGTTTCTATATCTTCTTTTCTCTGTCTAAGAGGAGGAATTTCTATAACTACGTGAGCAATCCTATGAAAGAAGTCTTGTCTTAGCTTTTCAAAATTTTCAAGCTCGCTTCTTTTGATGTTACTTGCAGTAATTAGTCTAAACTCTGATTTCTTTTCATTACTTGAGCCTACTTTTCTAAATGTTTTTTCCTGTAAAACGTTAAGTAAAGTAACTTGTGTTTCTTTTGGAAGCATATCAACTTCATCGATAAATAATGTGCCTTTATTTGCTTCTTCTATTAGCCCTTTGCGATCAAGATTTGCACCTGTAAAAGATCCTTTCTCGTGCCCAAATAGTTCACTTGCAATTAAGTCTGCACCAGTAAAGTTAGGTTGAAATCTGATAAATCTAGCTTTTAGCTCAGATTCTTTATGAATTTGTCTTGCTAGTACTCCTTTTCCAGTCCCCGTTTCACCTAAGATAAGAATTGGCAGTTTATTTTTAGAAGCAAAAAGAGCTTGTTCTAAAGTTTCTTTCATCTTCTCGCTTTTAGAGTTTAAACCTAAAATTTTAGAGCTTTTTTGTAGCTTCTTAAAACTTCTTTTTAAATTTACATAGGAATTACAATCTTTAATTAAGGCAATTAAATGTTCTGTATTTGCAGGCTTTTCTATAAAGCTTGCTGCACCCTTATGTAAGGCTTTTATTCCATACTCACTTGCTTCATGACTTGTAAGAACGATTACTCTGATTGAAGAATCAATTTTTAATATTTCTGAAATTAGCTCTAGACCACTTTCGGGCCCAATTCTAGGATCTAAGGTTAAATCAACAATCGCAACAGAAACTTCTTTCTTAGTTTTTTTAATTAGACTTAGGGCGTCTTCTTTATTCTCTGCTGTTAGTATTTCTAGTTTAGGATTTAAACGTCTTATTGATTTCTCTAACGCTTTTAAACCCAGAGTATCATCATCTACTAATAATACCTTATTAGTAGTAGCGTTGTTTAAAGTTTTCTCTTCTCCGTTTTCGCTCAAATCGACCTAATTTTATTTAACCCATCTAACGCAGCAACTTTATAGCACTCGGAAAGAGTGGGGTAGTTATACACGCAAGAGTATAAGTATTCTAAGCCTCCTTTTAATGCTAAGACTGCTTGACCTAAATGAAGAATTTCAATCGCTCCTTCTCCAATTATGTGGATACCTAAAATTTCATGTGTATCTCGATGGAATAGAATTTTTAATACTCCTTTCTCATCTCCAATTAATTGCCCTCTTGCAATTTCTTTATATCTTGCAATTCCAAACTCATAAGGAACAGATTTTTCAGTTAGGCTCGCTTCGGTTTCTCCAACTAAAGAAATTTCAGGTATAGTCCATATTCCAAAAGGTAATGGCACATCGACATTGTCATCTTCGATATTAAAAGCATGCTGGGTAGCTAAGCGTCCTTGTCTCATCCCAGTAGAGGCAAGAGAAGGGAAGCCTACAACATCTCCAACGGCATAGATATTATCAATCGAAGTCTGATAGTTCTCATTTACTTTGATTCTACCGTATTTAACTGGCTCTAATTTTATAGACTCTAAATTTAATTTATCTATTGCACCTTGTCTTCCAGCTGAAACTAATACAGCTTCTGAAATAATTTTCTTTCCACTTTCTAAAGAGGTTTCAACACTTTTATCTTCTCGTTCTTTTACAGAACTTACCTTCTCTCCTAATCTAAAGGTCATTCCCATATCTCTGAGATGATACTTCAGACTTTCTACTATCTCTCTATCCACAAAAGAAAGCATATTAGGTTTAGCATCGACTAAAGTAACTTCTATCCCAAGTGCACAAAACCAAGAGGCATACTCAAGACCAATTATTCCTGCTCCAATTACAGTAAGGCTTCTTGGAAGTTCTGACATATTTAAAATTTGGTCAGAATCAAAGATCTTTTTCCCGTCTACTTCAAACCCTTCAGGGTGGTGCGGATATGTTCCAACTGCAATAACAACTTTATCAGTTGTTATTTTTTCTTCATTATTTACTTCACCATTGTCTATAGCTATCGTGTTCTTATCAATGAAGCTCGCACTGCCTGAGATGATATCTATGTTATTTCTTTTTAATTGATCTTCAATAACTTGGTTTTCATGTTCTACTATATTTGAAATTCTAAAAGTTAAATCCTGCATGCTGATTCTAGATTTTAATCTATAAGCAGAGCCATACATTGAACGCTGCTTAAATCCTGTAAGATATAAAACCGCTTCTCTAAAGGACTTACTTGGTATAGTTCCTGAGTTGGTACACACACCTCCAACACAAGTATTTTTCTCCACAATAGCTACTTTCTTTTTAGCCTTTGCAGCCTGAACTGCAGCTCTTTGACCTGCTGGGCCACTGCCAATAACAACCATATCGTAATCAAATTTAGGCATTAATTATGTGCAATTTTTTAGAGGTTTTAACATCTTCTAAGTATAGCAAAATTATATAAGACTAAGAAATGCTTTAATTTCTTTGAATTATGCGAGTTTTAAATGAAGTATATTTAGTAAAAGGTATAACGTATTTTTTAACTTCTGTTTGAACAGAGAGAACTAATGGAAATCCTTTGATACATAAATTAGAAACTTCATAAGCAAGCTCCTCAAGTAATACCCATTCTTTTTTCTCAACTAGTTCTTTAACTTCATTGCTAACAGTGAGGTAGCAAACAGAGTCTTTAAGATCTTTGCTCCTAGAAGCTTTTTCCCCGTCGACCTCTAATAGTATATTTAGGGATATATTTTGAGTATTAAGCCTCTCTTGCTCGCTACAACCTATTTTGGTGTTTGCTTCTAGTTCTGAGATATAAATTTGATCCATATCAAAGTAGCGAAATTAAGATTCTAAAATGCTTTTATCGATATCGATAGTAGCTTTACTTTTTAGGTAGTTAACAAGTGCTTCAAAGAGCCTATTTCCGCTTTGTCTTTTAATTGAAGTAGCAATTTGTTTTTCATCTATTTTCTTATCAGCATCCTTTTTAGACTCATCAAACATTAAAATATAATTTGATGGGCCTTCGTTTATTACTATCGTTTCATTATTAGATAAGCCAAATGCTGTATATCTTTTGCTTTGATCTCTTAGTGGAGAAATGCCTTGTTTATTTTTATTGATAAATTCAGTAGATTTAACTTCAAGTTTATCCTTGCTCGCTATTTCCGTAATCTTCTCACCTTTTTCAATGCGCTCACTTATTTCATTAG
>CAYOZL010000091.1:0-5544 GCA_964408435.1 uncultured Bdellovibrionales bacterium
GATAGTATAGAGGAGCTCCATCGTGGTTGCTCTGTTCTTGCCGTAACTGATAATCAAGTGCACGCTCTAATAAATGATGTTAGTTTTATTACTAGATTAAATGGAGATAGTTACGAAGGCAGAGAGTTTGATACAGAAGTAGAAGATGATTTATCTTCTAGTCATGAAGCTTTATTAGATCATATACAAAATCAATTAAATGATTTTAAATATGAAAAATTTGAACTTAATCTTACAGACCTTTCCGAGCAAGAGAGTATTGAAAAATATCATGAAGTCTTAGAAGATGTGACCAGTAAAGGTAACAATATTATAGCAAGATTAGAAAATGAAGAATTAAAACAGTCAGTTAATAATATAGTCCTAAATCATAGAAGAGAGTTATCTAATAAGTTAGCTGATTCATTAGAAAGACATTTCGATTTAATTTATTTATCAAGTGACAATTCAAGATATTTCATTAGAAACGATGCAAGTTGTCTATGTGTGTCGACTAATCACAGTGATTTATCAATTCAAAATATTTTTAAAATAGAACAGTTGTTTTTTGTAGATATTGAAAATATGAAAACACTTGAAAATGCTTTAACTAATGATATTCAAGATCTCTCAATTGCTGCAACTACAAAGCCTGTAGCTTCTAGCTCTATGCCTTTATTTTTTCTATCTGATTCAGACTTAAGTTTTGATAATGGAAAACTTAGAATAAGAAAGAGAACAGAACAAATATTACCTGCTTTAGCTCCAAGAATATATTCAGTAAAGAAAGATACATTAAATCGTAATGAGAACTTAATTGAAGAACCTTTCTGGTCTAGAATAACAGATGAAGCTCAGCTAACTAAAGAAAGAATTGAAGATCTACAATGGCTAAGGAATCACAAACTTTTAGAAGGTTTTGATATCTATTTAAGCTCAGTTTGGATGAGCTTTCAACAAGCTTGGATTGAAGAATATAGTGATTTGCATGCTGATAATAGAATAGAGCTATATTGCCAAAGAGTTTTGCAAGAGATTGTAAGTCAGTGTCAATTAAATAATGATATTATAGATACTCCAAGATGGGATAGGTTTCATGAATATATCGCTCTTTTGCACGGAGAGATAGGATTATTTTCTCAACGCAGGTATTCTCTAAATATTACCGAGTCTACTAAGTATTATTTAAATCTAATAATAGCAAAAATAGAAAACTTACAAGATGAAGGCAATTTTGAATTAGCAAGCAAGCTTTCTAAGGCAGTTTATACAAAATACTTTTCCTCATCTCCAGATTTAACAGAACCACTTAGAATGGAGGATAAATTACTTTTCTCTGCAAAAGCAAACAGAATACCATTAATTCAAAGCTGGTTTGGGCAGACTACAATTGGCGATTTTGTATATCATCTTAGTTTTGCAAGAGACCAAGGAGAACTCACTTGGGAAGATCGTTTAACTGATTATACTTTAAGTTTAGAAGTTGCAGACGCAATAGATTTCTCTCATTTATTAAATGCAATGGCAGCAAACGCTGCTGGGAATGGTTATTGGGCAGAACCTGCTTATCAAAGAGTATTAAATATACTAGAAAATCTCACTACTAAGAGTGATTTTCCTATAGTTAGATATGCAGCATATACGCATCTACAAAGGGCTAAGCAGCAATGGAGTAATCCTTCTGTTGGTGTATTTAATTTTATGGGTTCTCAAACTGGAATCGACCAAACTAGATTGCCTGAACCAATGCTTCTAGCTAGAGAAGAGGAATCTAATAAGTTAGAAGAAACTTATTATGTAAAGGACAGTATTTATTTAAAACTTAGACGTATTAGTAAAGATACAATCGGTGTTTATGATAGAAGTGGTAGATTAACAGGCTTATTTAAAGAAAATGATCCTAGTTTAGCTGAACAGCAATCAAAACCTCAAATAAAATCTAAAACTTTAGATATTTTAATTCAAAATATTTCATCTGATAATGGCTCATTTCAACATGATTTCTCAGATTTTATTAAATTCTTTACAACACCTCTTCTTGCTCATTCACCTGAGCAGGACTTAGACTTATGGTTAGAGCAAAATTTAAAAGTTTTATCTGGTTCTAAATGGAAGGAAGCTCGAGAGGCTTTTAAAACTATTAATTATTGGTACGGTAGAGTTAGAGAATATCAATCTGAGTTTTATCAAAATGCTGGAGATGTCTCTGAAAAAGCTTCAATTGAGTATGTAGAAAAATTTAAAGAAATAATGTCTGAAATAATTAAAGAAGATACTAGTGGCTACTTTGCTAGAAGTTGGAAAGAATTTCAAGAAGCTAAAGGTGATGGCGAAATGGAATATGTTGTTGCTGATAGAACTATTAATCTTTTAATGAGTGGTATTAAATTTCCTATTAATGATGTTATCGATAATAATGAAAGCCTTTTTAAAAATATTGAGTCTTTAAAACAAGAGCTTTTAAGATGCAAGGAAATTCATAGAAGCGCTCATAAGATGCCTGAAGAGCCTCCTTTTCAAGAGCAGTATGAAAAAGAAGTTAGAGCAGCGAAAGAAACAATTAATCTTTCTAATGAGGAGCTCTCTTACATTAAGAGTAATATGCTAAAAGTTTTAGAAGAACAAAAGCAAAATATGCTAGATAGTTTAATAAAGCCTGATGTTGTAAAACTAAAAAATTTAGGTCATGAATTTCTTCCTTTTGATGTTAAAGAAGATGTGCCTTTATTGTTAAGTCACATGCATAATCCTATAATTAGACAAGCAATTGAGGCTGATTTAGAAACTGATTTAAATCAAGTGCCACTAAGATCGCAAATTCATCTTTTGAGATTTATTGCCTCTAGGCAAACAGAAGAATTTGAAGAATTAAGAGGCGTTCTTTTATCTAACAATTTAAAAAATAATCCTGAGTTAAAATTAAAAGTGTTAGAATCTTTTATTGCCAATGCAGAGAATGAGCAGCATTGTGCTCCGATTTTAGAGTTGGCAAGAAATCTAAATCCAGAACAAGCAAGTAAAGTTTTTGGTAAATACCTAGAAATAGTGGACTCAACGCTA
The DNA here is from genome assembly GCA_964408435.1 of uncultured Bdellovibrionales bacterium. Classification (GTDB taxonomy): domain Bacteria; phylum Bdellovibrionota_C; class UBA2361; order SZUA-149; family CAYOZL01; genus CAYOZL01. The sequence goes on from CAYOZL010000091.1 coordinate 3,040, forward strand.
GAAATGGAAAAGGTCTTAACTGAATTTGATTATGATAAATCTGAAAATCAAATAATTATCGATGCAACACAGAGAATTCTATCTAGAGCAAACGAGATGCTTGCTGACTATTCCAGAAGAGCAAAGCAAGCACCATTAGTAGGAGAATCTGTGGATGAGTTAGTTTCAGAACTTAACACAGTAAACTCATATGCTGTTGCAACTCTTGGCGCTTATAAAAGCATTAAGGTTATTGCAAAACAAAATAATGAAAAAGTAGGCCTAGATGCAATTAAGAATTTAGAGATTTTAGATGCAGTGCCAGGTTCAGATATAGAGCCATTTCATGGACAAATGGAAGATATTTCACACGCTAATGTTTTTGGACTATATGCCGACCCTGATTTAAGACCGGGTATACATGAAGCAATGCTTAAAGCATTAAAAAATCCAAATTCTAAATTTTACTTAATGGTTAAAGATGGAGTTGTAATTCAATTTTTAAGAATTGATGAAAAAGAACATGAAGAAACTGGTGAGAAGTATTTATATTTAGGTTCAGTTAATGGAATGCCTTTAGGTAAGGGCTGGGGAACAGGAGCTCCTTTTATTGCTTCTATAGTAAATAGACTCGGAAAAGATATGCCTATAGAGCTTGATTGTTGGGATGGTACTCCTGCGGTAGCTTTATATAAAGCCTTAGGCTTTGAAGAAGCATATAGAATTACTGAATATAAAGACAAGCCAGTAGATGACTGGGCTTATTATAGAAGAGAAGCTGATAATGATTAAACTTTAATCTCTTTCTAACCGATATAATATTATTGTATATTGAAACTATTATGTCGTTAGGTTTAGCTAAAGAAATCCATTATTACGTGCTTCTTTTTCAAAGAAGAATGAGAAAAGTTCGTTTTGATTATGACTTTCCATTAGATAACGACTCAATGTTGTTATTAATGCTCTTAGCAACTGAAAAAGAAATTACTGCAACTGAAGTAGCTAAAATACTAGTTTTACAAAAAACTAAAGTTTCTAGAGAATTATTTAAGTTAGAGCAAGCAGGTTATATTGAGTCTATTAGCTCAAAAGAAGATAGAAGAACTAAGCTATTAAAATACACGAAAGCAGGTAGAGATTTGGTTAATGAGTTAAAACGAATTAATAATGATATTTCTATTCGAGGCATTTATCCAATTAAAGCTAAAAAAAGAGAAGTATTTGTTAAATTTTTTACTCAATTAAGTGATGCTTTGGGTTTTGAAAAAGCTGAGCCTAATCCTGGTGAGTTGCCACTTTGGAATCAGCAAAGAAGAATAGCAAGTCATAGTGGGATGGTTGGAAATGAGTATATGAGCTCAGGGTTGCAGCTCTTAGAGTATCAAATATTTATTGAGCTAATTAAAGTAGATGCTGATTTAAGATTTTCTCATTTTGTAGAAAAATTACCTTTTGAGGCTAGTAAAATGTCTCGTTCTATTAGTGCCTTTGAGAAAAAAGGCTATATGGCTAAAAAAGCTAATAAGACCGATAAGAGAGGAATAAATGTTAGAATCACTAAAAAAGGCCAAGATTTTTTTAGTGAAATTAACGATAAAGTAGCAAAGCGTTATTTAGAAGCGCTTATTAGTATAGATAAAAAGATTGCTAAGGAATTTATAGCATCGATGAAGACGCTCGATGATGTCAATTTACCACCCCCAACTCCAAGAGAAATTACTTTATCTGTATGTAGTACTGAAGATGATTTTAAATTAGCGAGAAAAATATTAGTTGAACTTTTAGTAAAGGCTTCTAGACATAATGTGCTTACTTCTAAGTTGATACCTGAGAATTTCTTCTGTGTTAACTACAGAGTCGCTAGCACTACAATTGGAGTTTTAACTATTAGTAGGGATAAGGGTAGTGATATTAGTAGTGTAATTAACTTTGAAATATCCTTACCTTCTGATTTAAAACACTTATCTATGGAGCAATGTTTAAAGCTAGGTTTAGCAAAGTATAATAAGAAAAGTGTAAATCTGCCTACTAACATACAAGATAGATTATCCTTGCCACCAGAAATTCAGCTAACTGCTTCAAAAGCCCCACAGGGATTTTAAAATCTATTTTTAAATAATTCTTTCTAATTTTTAAACCTTTTGCTCCCCATAATATAAGCTTAGTAAATACGGGCACTTAATAATCTTTAATTAAGCATGAATTTACTTGACAATAGGAAGGTTCTATTGTATTTTAGGAATGTATCGTTTTTAAATGAAACTATTTTATTCAAAAACGTTATAACCTTTTTAGCTTGAGAGATTGTTTAAACAACTCTTTAGCGAACACGCAGTAGGGCAGTATGAGTCGTGTTTTAGTTAGCTACGAATAAAGAGCTTCTATAATCTCTAATACTACCCGTCAGCGTGCCCCTAAATAAGGGGATGCTTCTTTGGAAAGAGAATATGGGTAGAAGACTAATTGCTGTTTTCTTAGGTCGTATCTTTAGGTGCGGCCACTTGAGAACAGCGGCATTCGCATTAA
>CAYOZL010000092.1:0-5400 GCA_964408435.1 uncultured Bdellovibrionales bacterium
GATGAGATTCTAACACTTTACCTGCACGGTCTAATTCTTTTAATCTTTCTTTAAGCTCTACTTTTATTGTTTTCCTAGCATTCTCAACTGCTTCATGTCGTGTCACATAGTGACTTGCTGGATAGATACAAGCCTTAGTTAACTTCCTAAGTGACTTTCCAGTCATCCTATCAATTTCAGCAATCTCTTCTATTTCATCGCCGAAAAAAATAACTCGAATACTTCTTTCACTATCAGACGCAGGACAAACCTCTACAGTATCCCCCCTAACTCTAAAAGTTCGAGGCACAAAATCTATGTCATCTCTTTTATATTGAAGTTCAACTAAGTTTCTTAAAAAATCATCTCTGTCTAACTCATCTCCAGCTTCAAGATAAATCATCATCTTAAAATAATTCTCTGGAGCACCTAAGCCGTAGATACAACTTACACTGGCGACTACTACTACGTCTTTTCTTTCGAATAATGCTTTAGTAGCAGCGTGTCTTAATTTGTCGATTTCATCGTTGATACTGGCATCTTTTTCTATGTAGGTGTCGCTTGCGGGCACGTAAGCTTCAGGTTGGTAGTAGTCGTAGTAGCTAACAAAGTATCTAACTGCGTTATTTGGTAGTAATTCTCTGAACTCTGAATATAACTGCGCAGCTAATGTCTTGTTATGAGCTAGCACTAAAGCAGGTCTATTAAGGCTCTCTATTACCTTAGCCATTGTGAAAGTCTTACCTGAGCCTGTAACACCTAATAGAGTTTGTCTTTTGTTTCCTGAGGTAATTGATTCAACTAAGCCTTTTATCGCTTTTGGTTGGTCGCCTTTTGGTTCGTAGGGGCTAACTACTTTGAAGTCTGTTGTGTCGTCTATGAAAGAGTATCTTGAGAGCATGGGGGTAGTTTATCGCACAGAGGGCGCAGAGGGAAGAGGAGACTCAGAGGAGTTTTTCTTAATCTTTGTCTCGGAAAATACAAACTAAGAAAAAGACTAAGATTAAGACTAGGATTAAGAGCTCTGGTTTGGGAATGAAGGCAGATGGCCCCTAAAACTAGTGTCTACGCCCGTCCAGGGAAGACAAACCATTTAGGAGACATACAACCTTCACTTGGCTCACTCAACACCAACTGGATCACTTTCTACCTTGTGACCAAACAGTACCGAGGAACCCTAGACTCGTACAAAACGCAATTTTGCAGTTGTACGCGTCGAATTGATAAACAGCCGCTACGTTGTCAATCGTGTTCGCGGTTGCTAGAAAAAAAGCACCTGCGATCAAAAGTGGACCAAACGCAAACGACAACAACTCGACTGGGTTACCAAATAAGTCACTCCAGATTTTCATCTTTCGTCTCCTTTGTTAAATAGGGGTCATTTACCATTATAGTTATTGCTTTTAATTTTCCAAAAGAGGACTAAGTTATGGAATGACTGTACGAATCTGTATGAATCTAGAACTCTTAGTCTTAATCTTAATCTTAATCCTAGTCTTGGTCTTAGTCCTGAGTCTTTTTCTTCATCTACATTTCCTCAGAGATAAGACAAAGATTTAAGACTAAGATTAGGAATGCGCACTCCCTGCTTTCTTCTGAGCAATCAGTTTCTTTTGGTATCTGCCCTGCACTACATCAACAATCACAAGCACTCCAATAACAAAATAAAACGTACTCTTAGCCATTGGTTCAATCGGATACCCAAACAAACTTAGATGCGCCAGGTGCCCACCCTCAGATAAAAGCATCACACCAACAATTAAAAGAATAAAAAGCCCAAGAACTTCATATAGTCTATTTTTCTCTAAAAACTCCGCAACATCATCAGCTAAAACAATCATTAAAATTGAGCTAATTACAATTGCTGTTGCCATTACCCAAAACACATTAGTTAAAGCAATTGCGCTAAGAATAGAATCAAAAGAAAAAACTAAATTCATAATCACAATCCAAGTAATTGCACTAAATACAGATCTTCTTTGCGATCCGCCCTTGTGTCCTAAATCTTCAGTTCCTATTAAATGATGAATTTCTTTAAAAGCAGTATAGATAATAAATATTCCACCAAATAAAACTATTAAGCTATGAACATTAAAACTACCGTGGACTATATTATGCAAATCAATTGAAAAAACTGGTTCTTGAAAATAAGAAATAGCTTTTACTAAAACAAAAAGTAAAACTAAGCGCATTACAAGGGCAATTGCTATTCCTACTTTTCTTACATAAGACTGTCTTTCTTTCTCAACTTTTTTAGATTCTAGTGAAATGTAAAGTAAATTATCAAAGCCAAGAACAGCTTGTAAGAATATTAACATTAAAAGAGTAAATAAGTTTTCAGCTGTCATTTTGTCTCCGATATAGTTGACTTAGCTTAATTTTCAGTTAGCTAGCTTCGCTTAATTTTACTAAAAATCAAACTAAGTCAACTATATATTATTTTCCGCTGCGCTCGGCAATATACCAATCTCAGCAATGTAGTAATAGCTAAGCTAAGTACTAACCAAGCATACTATCTGCTCTACTTATTAGCACTTCTCTTTTTACAAAAGGAACTAATAAGCCTAAATCTGGCCCAGATAACTCACCAGTAATTGCTACCCTAAGTGCATGAAAAACAGTTTTCTGATTTATAGTCTTATCTTTCTTATAAGGCTTTATAAAAGCTTTAAATTGCTCTGTGCTAAGAGAATCCCCTTCTAGCTCAAGCTCTGTAACATATTCTTTCCAAGCTTGAATTATCGGCAAATACTCAGCGATACCTATGTCTTTATCTAGTTCAAAACTTAAATCAAAAACTAAACTACATATTTTTTTAGCATCACTTAGAAAAACAAACTTAGATCTAAAAGTCTCAATTAAATCTGGCCAAAAATTTTGAGGTCTTTGTTCTACTAGGTCTTTATACTCTCCAATAAACTCTATGCTTTTACTTGCCACTTCATTAGATTCAACATGCCTAATCCACCAACCATTTAGATAATCAAGTTTTGGAGTTTCAAATTTAGCAGGTGTCTGGTTTAGTCTATCAAGGCTAAAATGCTTAGTAGCATCATCCATACTTAGTGTTTCACTCTCATCAGGATGCGACCAACCTAGTAGCATTAAAAAATTATTTAATGCTTCAGGAATATAACCATGATCCATAAACTGTTTAACAGTTGTAAAAGATTCTGTATTTCTTTTAGACATCTTCGAGCCATCGGTTCCAAGAATTAACGGTAAGTGTGCAAACTTTGGTTGCTCTACTTCCATGGCATCAAAAAGTACAATATGTTTTGTAGTGTTAGTAAGGTGGTCTTGTCCTCTAATAATATGTGTAATTTTAAAATCTGCATCATCCACACAACTTGCTAGATGATAAGTAGGTCTTCCATCTGAACGAAGTATTACTGGGTCAGGGCCTAAGTCCTCAGTTTCAAAACTACAGGGTCCTAAAATTAAATCATCAACTGTAATATTCCCCTCAGGGTATTTAATTCTAACTACACCTTCATGGTCTTTGTATGCTTTACCATTTTCAAGTAATTGATTAGCTACCTCAACATGTCTTTCTAGACGATTAGTTTGATAAAATTTCTGGTCAGTATCTGGGCCTTCATCCCAGTTTAGACCTAACCATTTAAGTGAATTTAATATATCTTCTTCGTTTTCTTTTGTTGAGCGCGCTAAATCGGTATCGTCTATTCTAAGTAGAAACTTACCACCGGAATTTTTTGCTAGTAGATAATTAAAAAGTGCTGTTCTTGCTCCACCAATATGCAACTTACCAGTTGGACTAGGGGCGAATCTAACTCGCACTATTCTTCCCGGCCTAACTCATCGATGTTAAACATACTTCTTGAACCGTATTTTTTTCTAGCATTAGCAATTACATCCGCAGTTACTTTAGAAGCTTTATTCGACCATGAAGAACGAACATAAGTTGCAATATCTGCAAGTGTTTGGTCATCGCAAGTTGCACCTAAAGGAGCCATAACTCCATTGTAGTCTTTACCTAAAACTTTTATTGGACCTTGAAGACCGTAAACCATTATCGCTGCTAATCTTTCAACATTATCGCTTGTTACATATGGACTACCATCAAGCGGTGGGAATGCTCCCGGGATACCTTTACCAGTAGCTTGGTGACAAGCAGAACAATTAGTAATAAACATTTGTTGTGGTGTAACTTTTAAAGCTTCTTTAACATTTAAATCTGCGATCATACCATCCGAAGGTGCTGCATAGTTACTAGCTAAAACTTCTGTTTTAGGCAGATCAGAGTTTTTATCAGTTACTCCCCCATAATCTCTTTGTTCTCTTTTGCAAGAGTAAAAAACTAGGGCACTTAAAAGTAATAATGTTAGAATTTTTTTCATTAATTTTACTGGTATATTTGTTTAATCCAGTGGGTATATAACAACATATGTAGTTTTTTAAAAACTAATTTATTTTTGATTAAAACACTAGTTTTTAACAGTGTCTTTAGCTCAAATTATTCGCTCTTTTCTTCCTCTTCTCTAATCTTCTTAATAGGTGAGTGCATTATCTTGGAAACCAGGGATTTAGATAAGACTTCAATAGCCTCCTTGAGTTCTGGAGCTGGTGTATAACCTGCTTTAATAAGTCTATTTAAAGTCTTTTTACTCTCATTTTTTGCAATAGCTTCAAAGTGACTAACTAAGTCTTTAATATCTTCTCTTTGATTTAAATTACTAAACCAAGCAAAAAAGCTGTGAACTTCTTGCTCAATTATCATCTCAGCTCTAGCAAACTCCATAGTTCTAGAATTTATGTTTTCTTTAACTACTTTTTCTAAATCATCAACAGTGTAGAGAAAAACATCACTTAGCTCTGCAATACTAGCATCGAAATTCCTAGGCACACCTAAGTCTATGAAAAATTGAGATACTACTGTTCTAGCTTTAGTTAACTTCTTAACTTCATCTTTTAATAAAAAAGGCTCATTACAAGATACTGCTCCAATAATAATATCTGCATCTAAAAGAAACGGTAGATAATTATCAAAACCAAGCACTCTTGCATCAATCTCTTTAGCTAAGCTGAGAGCATTATCATAGGTTCTATTAACAATACTAAATTTTCTTACGCCAGATGCATATAAATGCTTTGCTGCTAACTCTCCAGTTTTTCCAGCCCCTATTAACATTACTGAAACATCTTTTAAATCACCAAAGATTTGCTCTGAAAGTTCTTTTGCCGCGTAGCTAACAGATACTGCTTTTTTTCCAATAGCAGTTGAGGATCTAACTAACTTAGAAATACTAAAAGCAGATTGATACAAACGATTAAGAACTAAACCTGCAAAATTATTTTCTTTTGCTAATGCATAAGACTCTTTTTGTTGTGCAGAGATTTGTTGTTCACCAGGAATAAGTGAATCAATTCCGCAATTTACTTTATAAAAATGCTTTATCG
>CAYOZL010000093.1:0-4940 GCA_964408435.1 uncultured Bdellovibrionales bacterium
AAGATTTTGGTAGAAGGTGTTGAGACTTGGCTAAAAGCTCAGAAATCTTAATCTTAGTCTTAGTCCTAGTCTTGGTCTTAGTCTAAATTCTTTTTCTTAGCCTAATAAATTTATTATTGCTTAGACCAATTCCCTCCCCAACTCTTAGACATCTTAGCTAAAAACTCACTCCATTCTTTTTTTGATTTATACTTAGGATAAGGATCAGGTTTTATCGCCTCACCAGAAGACCAAACAATTTTAAATTGAGCATTTTCTTTTAACTGTCCAATTGAAACATGTCTATGTAAGTGTAGATTATCTGAATCAATTTTTAGCTTACCTTCTGGAGCATTGATAACTAAACCTCTTGCAGCATCACGAATACTTCTTGCATTAATCCTATTAGCTTTCTCTAATGCTTTACAAAAAAGCTTAACTGAAATGTAGGCAGTAAATAAAGGATCCCCAGCGGGTCTATGTAGACCATATCTTTTTTGAAAGTTAGTTATAAAGTCTTTATTCATCCCCGAGCTAATACTTTGAAAATACCCCCAAGCTGCATAATCTCCTGTAAATAACCCTGGATGCATTCGACTAACTTCCTCCTCTCCAATACTAAAAGAAATAGTTGGAATTTTATTTGAACTAATACCAGCAGCTCTAAGAGCTTTAAAAAAAGATATATTACTATCCCCGTTTAGTGTGTTTAGAATTACATCAGGCTTTAATTTTTTAATATCAGAAACAACTTTTTTACAGTTTTGTGAGCCTAGTTTTAAATATTTTTCTCCAAGTACTTCTCCACCAATTTCTTCTATCCTTGATTTAATTATTTCATTCGCACTTCTAGGAAATACATAATCAGAGCCGATAAGAAAAAATTTACTACCAATTTTTTTCTTTGCCCAATCTACAGCAGGAAGTATTTGTTGATTAGGAGCTGCACCTCCGTAGATTATATTACTTGATTCCTCTAGACCTTCGTACTGAAGAGGGTACCAAAGTAAATTATTATATTTTTCAAAAATAGGTTTCATGGTTTTACGACTAGCAGAAGTCCATCCACCAAAAACCGAGCAAACATCATGCTCCTTAATCATTGCTTCTGCTTGTTTTGCAAACATCTCTGGATTTGATTCTCCATCTAGTATGACTGGATTAATTCTTTTTCCTAAGACTCCTCCTTTTGCATTTACTTCATCAATTGCTAATAAAACTGCATCAACTAGAGAGCTTTCACTAATTGCCATTGTTCCACTTAGTGAGTGCAGGATTCCAACTTTAATAGAAGTCTTAGCTAGTGAACTCCAGAGCATTTCAAAGAGCTTTTTCTGCATATCTGAGTATTCAGCACTTTCAAGGATGAGGCCAAAATTTTCATCAGCAGATGAGATGATAGCAATTTTATTTTTAACGATGAATGTACTTACTGGAAATACAAAATCATGAGAAGCATGTCTTACTTTAAGTTTATCTTTTGAAAATTTTCCTAATGAATTTAAATTAGACTGTTCATTCGAATCTTCTTTTGCTTGAATAATTCTTATTTTTAAATTCTTCTTAGTACTTACTTTAATAAAATCAATTAATGAGTCTTTACCAATAAATTTAATTATTTTATCTACTGAGAGAAAAGCATCTATATTTGTATCTTCTTTGTTTGAGTTTTCTTTTTCTTTGGTAATTATATTTAACAAAGATCTAACGCCTTGAGCACCGTCAAAGAATCTAATTTTTGGCTTACGGCTTAAAGGATTAGCTAATGCTTCAAATTGAGAGAGTAGGCTTTGAATTTTTTCTTGTTGATTATTTATTTCTCTTTTTCGGTTTTCTAAATAAGAAATTAATTGCTCAGGCTCTAGTGCAGAGAAATACTGCACTCGATCTTTTACCTGCTTACTTACTAAACCCTTTTCTAAGAACCCATGAAGTAGCATGTAACCTAGCCCACGGTTAATTTCTGCTTTTTGGGAGATGAAAGAAATAGGCTTTTGACCAAACTTAAGCAGAGCTAAGTAAAGAGCAGTCTCACTATCAGTAAAACCAATTTCTCTAAGTATTTTAACGACTTCTTCCATTACTCCGCTTGCTGCTAATTATCTACTAGCATAATTCTACACTAAAATAGCAAGGATTCCCAGCTTTTACTCATAAATTAATTAATACTTGTTGGCTACTGCTAACAAAATTTAGCGCTCTTTAAATTTGTTTTTGGGTAGAAGTGAATAAAAGCTTAGTGTTTATAGAGGATTATCTTCTTTAGATGCTAGGCGTCTATTTTAAAAAAAAGGTTAACCGGGGAAGTCTCGCCGGTTTAAATACAATTTCTACTCTTTTACGAAAGTGAACAATCATGTCACATCAACTATGTCTTGATACTCCAACTTCAAAAAACGTCAATCTTTTTGGTTACCCAGTTTACACTGGTACTATGAGGGATGATAACTGGTGTCTTACAGCTCCAGGAATCTTGATGCCTGAGTTCCTAAAGATGGGTAGCTCAACAGGGATTAAGATGAACAACATTGGGATCTCTGAGGAGTTTAAACATAACTACTCTGATTACCATGGGATGCAACAGGCTCTTGGAGCTTGGGCGACAAAGAATGCTCAAAAGGCATACGATGTAATCGATGAGGATTCAGTTCTCATTGGTTTATCAGGGGATCATACTGGTTCTCTGGTAACGCTACCGGCGGCTGCTAAGTGGTCATCGGAAAGAGGAGCAAGCCTAGGAAAGCTGGTCATTGACCAGCACTGGGATTATTGGAAATTGTTCGAGCGTAACAAATTTCTACCTTTGCCAAGTCAAGGCGGAGGGTTTAACCCCCACTCACAAGTTTCCGCGTTTAATTGTGGGTATGGCCCTAAGTGTCTAACAGAGCCTCTTGGCGCTGGAAGCACTATGAAACCAAGCAATACGCTTTTGGTTGGGCCCTACTCAGGAGAAAATGCTGAGATTGAGTGGGCAAGGAAGGACAAGCTGGAGACAGTCTCTCGCTACGACCTAGATCTTCACGGATTAAGGCTTGCAGCCGATAAGATAATCAACCTCAGGAAGAGAGTTGATTACCTTATGATCAGTGTCGATGTGGATGCTCTGCACGACTCCTGGGCACCAGGTAGTCCGATGAGAAGTCCATTGGGCCTAAGCAGGAGAGAAGTTTCAACGCTTCTTCGACTTGCTGGGGCCCCGGGTGAAGGACTTGCTCCTTTGCTAGTGCTTGAGTTTGCTGAGTATTCCGAGCACCATGACGTAGAAGGAAAAACTGTGAAGGCGCTCTCTTCTTTGGCTGCGGAGACTTTAGGCACTAGCTACGGTCACTACGAAGAAGAGATGGGTGAAAGTCTTAGAAGAAGGGTAACTAATCCTGAACTCTTTGGTTAAACCTAAGTGCAATAGGTAGCGGGTCTGTATGATTTATTACAAAATACAGACCCGCTTGGAGGAGATAGAGGTTTTTTTTAAAGAAAGGATTTTAGAAAATAGACGCCAGCGATACAAGTTTCTAATTGACGGTAAAGTTATCATTTTAATTTATTGAAAGTTTAGTTAAGGCAGTAGAGATCATAATCTTAGTCCTAATCTTAATCTTAGTCCTAGTCTTAGTCTCAATTCTTTTTCTTAGTCTAGATAATCTAGGAACAAGAAAAAGACTAAGATTTAAGACTAAGACCAAGAATAAGATTAAGATTAGGACTAAGATTAAGATTCTAGGAGGGCGAGAGTCTAAAGGTTTATATATATTTCTTAGTAGGCGTCTTTAACTTTGAACTTTTTAACTCCCAAGGCGTTCCTTCAAAAAGTAATTTCCCACCTTCATCCCCAGGCTTAGGCCCAAGTTCAATTAAATAATCAGCAGAACGAATAACATCCAGATTATGCTCAATCACAATCACAGTATTGTTATTTTCAGTTAATCCCTTTAAGACTTTAACTAATTTATCAACATCAGACATATGAAGACCAACAGTAGGTTCATCAAGAACATACAAAGTATTCTCTGCGACTCTCATACCTAGTTCATTAGCAATTTTTATTCTCTGCGCCTCTCCACCTGAAAGAGTAAAGGAGGGTTGCCCTAACTTTAAATAACCAATTCCAAGCTCCAGCACGCAATCAACTGTTCTTTTTATTTTGTAATGATTTTTAAAAAACTCAGATGCTTCTTTAAAAGTTAAGTTTAATATTTCAGAAATATTTTTATCAAGATAGGTAATTTCTAATGCTTGTTCGTTATACCTATCGCCATTGCAAACTTCACAAATTGTAGTTGCATCTGGAAGAAAGCTCATTGGTATTTTGTTATAGCCTTTACCAGTGCAGTTCTCGCATTTCCCTTTTCCAGTATTATAAGAAAAATAACCTGCTTTAAGACCTCTAGTCTTTGACTCATTAGTGTTTGCGAAAACCTTTCTTATTTGGTCGAAGATTCCTAAATAAGAAGCAGGAGTCGACCTAGAAGTTTTACCTATAGGTTTTTGGTTTACCTCTACGTATCTATCTATGTTTGATAAGTTTACTAGGGCAGGTTTGCTTTTTAATTTAGTTTTTTTCTTTGATTTTTCTTTTGATTTATTGCCTTCAAAATCATTTATAATTTCTGGAATTAAGGTCTGATGAATTAGTGAACTTTTTCCTGCTCCAGATACTCCTGCAATTACTGTAAGTTTATTTAATGGAAACTTAACATTAATATCTTTTAAGTTATTAGCTTTTGCATTGTTTAGTTTAAAATATTTTGCATTAAATTTGGATTTATTAAATTTAAACTGAGTCTTATCTCTAAGCGCTTTTCCTGTAGGAGAATCTTCAGATTTTAATATTTGTTTAGGAGAACCTGTTGCTACTAATTGGCCACCGTTTGTTCCACCACCAGGCCCAAAGTCAAAGATGTTATCAGCACTTAAGATTGTATCTTCATCATGCTCAACTACTACTAAAGTATTACCTCTAT
>CAYOZL010000094.1:0-4839 GCA_964408435.1 uncultured Bdellovibrionales bacterium
GCTATTGTAATCACTATAGTTCGGAATAGTTCCTTCAGCTATTGCTAGGCAAATATTATTTTTGTTAAATGAGTTTGCAGCTAAGTAAATTACCATACTTGCCCCAACATCTTGCCCCCACAATATAATTTTACCAAGATTTTCGCTCTTACCAACAAAGTTAACAATGGTGTCTAACTCTGAATATATATCTTCAACATTAGAATAGTCGGGGATTAAAACGTTATAACCTTTTTTTAAAAGCCATAAGGTTTGGTAGAAGTCATTTTCTAAGCTGCCATTTTTAGAATGAAAAAATATTACAGTAGCTTTTGCTTTAACTTCTGAATTATTTTGTGCAACTCTATTTTGAGCTACAGCTGGAATAAACCAAGAGTTAATTTTGGAATTAATTTTTATTTCAGAATATTGAAGCCCATAATTTTTTGGTGTTCTTCTTTGTGTTTTTGCATTACTAAAAATAGAGCTAGCGCATGAGCTTAGAGTAAAAACGATTAGCGATATATAAATAGTTCTAGTTAGCATTCCGGTTAAATTAGCTAAAATCAAAGTTTGTAATGTCAATTTCTTCTTGTTTGCCATTGGCTAGATTCTTTACTTCGTCAGGGCTGTTATTGCCAGGAAAAAGAACATATTTTATTCCTTTTCTATCAGCATATCGAATTTGTTTTTTTAGTTTATCTTCTAAGTGATATATCTCTACGTTAAAGTTTCTCTCGCGAATTTGATTTGCGATTTTATTTAAATTGTTTTTATCACTAGATTCTAAGCAAGCAATTAATACGTTTGTAGGGGATTTAGAAGAAGTTTGTATTAAGCCCTCAGATATTGCTTTAGAAAAAATTCTTGTTATTCCAATAGACATTCCAATACCAGGGAGTTCATTCCTAATAAAAGAATTCGCAAGTTTATCGTAGCGCCCACCTGATGCGATAGTGCTAAATTGAGGGAAGTCTTTAAATTTTGCTTCAAAGATCGTTCCAGAATAGTAATCAAAGCCTCTTGCTATACTTAAATCAACTACAAAATCCCCTTTGGAATCAGGATTATTTATCTCAGATATTACATGCTCTAATTCTTCTATCCCTTTTTTAAGAGTTGGATTCAGCTCAGCGTTAATTACAGCTTGAATATCTTTAGAGAGATTTTTTGAGTTTTTAATATTAATAATTTCAATACAACTTTTAATTTGTTTTTGATCTAAACTTTCTTCAAGTTGTTCTTCTAAGAGCGAGGCAATTTTTTCATCTCCTAGTTTGTCTTTTTTATCTAAGATTCTAATTGTTCCTTGAATATCCTTAATTCCAAGCGATTCAAGCGCACCTTGTAGTATCTTTCTATTACTTAGTCTTATTTCAATATTTCCAATATCTAAAAGTAAAAGAGCTTTATGCATTACTTTTAGAATTTCTATGTCAAAAAATAACGGCAAAGTATCTTGATTAATTACATCGATGTCACATTGATAAAATTCTCTAAATCTACCTTCTTGAGGCCTTTCCCCTCGCCATACTTTTTGTATTTGATAGCGCTTAAAAGGAAAGTCTAATTTAGAAAAGTTTTGAGCAACGTATCTAGCAAAAGGTACGGTTAGGTCGTAGTGAAGACCAAGTTTGCTTTTTGCTGTCTTAGCTTTTTCTGTATTATCTTCAGCAGATAATCTAGAAATTGTATAAATTTCTTTATCTGCAGATTCTCCTTTTGAAGTTAAGACTGGAATTTCTTCAACTGCTGAAGTTTCAATAGAGCAGTAGCCATAGCTTTCAAAAAGATTTCTAAGCTTATCTAGCCATTTTTGCTCTACTGCTCTTTGCTCGGGTAACCACTCAGGGTAGCCACTAATAGCTTTTGGTTTATAGAAATCGTTCTTCGGGTCTGACATGTTAAGAGTTTCTATCTCTTAAGTGAATATACAAATCAGATACAGGCGCACTTGGGTTAGTGGTTCTTAAGCCGAAGTTACTTTGGATTGGTCCAGGCTCACCGTATTGAAATTGGTAAATGCGTTCAATTTGAGGAATCTCCTCTCTTAAAAACGGCCAAACTGTTTCTGCGTATGCTAATTGATTATTAGGCCCTTGTTCCCCAGACTCTGTTACCCAAATTGGCTTACCTAAACTTCTTAGAAATGGACCAACTCCATTAGACAAAACTACATTTTCAAAATTTTCAGAATAGTAATGCACATTCCAGATATCAACTAAATCAAGAGCCCCTAAGTCTCTTAAGGCTACGTTGTAGTTTAGAGCTGATGGAAAATTTTGTTGAATGCTAATAGTTGCTGCATTTAAAATTAATTTTCCTGGAGCATTAACTCTTAATGAATTTGAACCTAAGCTAAGTAGCTCAAAATAATTATTTGGATCATTTAGTTCTAAAACCATATTTGAAGGAATAGTTGCTAAGTCAGGTTCATTCCAAACTTCAAAACCAATTATTCTTCCATCTCCTCCGTATCTTTGTGCTGTAGGAGTAAGCCATCTATTAATCCAAGTTGCTCTAGGATTTCCGTTATCCCAATTTGCAGGGTCAGCCATCCATGCAGGAGTGCTATCTAATACAACAAGGATATCAACTCCAGCAGGAGTGTTGTTAAGAATATCGTCATAAAAACTATAGTTAGGAGCTGAGTCTGGAGTAGGTTGAACTGGGTCTGTCCAAGCAAATAATACTCTAATAAATCTAAGGCCTAAATTATTTCTAATGTCGTTGTGTTGTTGAGCAATAGTGCCAAATTCAGGATCGACAAAAAAGTTATTCACTCCAACGATTGAAGTATCAATAGTTTGTCTAGATGGAGGGTCTACAGCAAGGTCAAAAAGATCATCCGCATTCCCAAGGTCAAAAAGATCATCTGAGCCACTACAAGAGAATAAAAAAAACAATATTAAATATAGGCTATACTTTTTCATCAACGTCCTTATTGTTCGAGCTTATATGCTTGCTAATAACAAATTGGACGGTTCAATAGTAGTTAAATCTTGTATTTGTACCGTAAGTAGGTCTGGAATTCGAATCTTTTTATCGCTACTTACATCTAAGCTATATACCCATTACAGTATAGCGTTAATAGTTGAACTAGATGGGTATATAACCGAGCGTAGCGGAGATAAATATGCTAATCGTAAGAACGGTCAAAACCATTGTGGTTTTGGCTATTTATCGTGATGTGTATATGTTATATCCGCTGCGCTCGGCAATATGCTAATCTTAAGTAGGATTTACTAAAACGTAAATCTAAATCACGATTAGCATATCTTGCTATTGATTATAGTTCAATTTCAGTTAAGCTAGTTATGTTGTAGTATTTAGCTTATAACATTACTGTAACAATAGATTTATTAATTTAACTTAAAGGATATATTTTAATACATGCCTACCAGAGGACCGAGAGGTCGCTATAAAAATCAGAATTTTTCTAAAGATAAACATCGTATCAATAAAAATATTAATTCTCCTGAAGTAATGGTTGTCGATTCTAATGGCGAGCAACTAGGAGTGATGAAGACTTATAAAGCGTTGCAAATTGCAGAAGATCAAGGACTAGACTTAGTAGAAGTTGCTGCTGGAGCAAAACCTCCTGTTTGCAGGATTTTAGATTACGGAAAGCTAAAATACAAAGAGCAAAAGAAAGCTGCTGAAGCTAGAAAGAAAACTAATACTGCTGAAATTAAAGAACTAAGAATCAGATACAGCACCGATAAGCATGATTTAGAAACTAAAATAAAACATGCAAGAAAGTTTTTAGAAGCAGGGGATAAAGTACGATTTCAAATGCGTTTTAGAGGAAGAGAAAACGTTTATCAGAATTTAGGAGTGGAGACTTTTGATAAGGTTATTGAAGAATTATCTGATTTAGCTGATGTTGAAGAAAGAACAAGACTTTTAAATCAAAGAATGTTGTTGTCTCTGATTCCTAAAAAAGCAGGCTAATAAAAGACTCTAAAGAATTAGAAGCTGTTTCTCTGTGTTTACCTACAAGATTGATTCTCTAGGCTTCTTTTCATAACTTCTTAAAAAAGCTTTAATTTCCCTCTAGCGCAATATCCATTCATGAGCTATTCTCAGTACTAATTTTTTTGTTTATTTTCTATGGGGGCATAGCTGTACTGTGTTTATTAATGTGTTTAACTCTACTACTTTAAAGCTTAACTTATTATTATCATTAGTTTTTTTGTTAACTTCTTGTTCTGCGCTTGAAAGAAATTTCAACTTTGATTCAAACAGATACACTAAAAGCTCACTAGGAGCTGCTGCTGGAGCTGCTATTGGGGCAACTGCAGGTACTGTTATTGGTTCTACTTCAGGTGATGCTGGTCAGGGATTCCTACTTGGTGGAGGTCTTGGTGCTTTATCTGGTGCAGTAATTGGTACTGAGATGGATAGGAGAGAAGAGCTAGCGTATTCTAGTAATACGATTAATAGGCAAAATAACCAAAACAATAGATTAAATACTATCAGAGGTAACTCTTTTGATGGTGGCTTTCAGGGTAATAGCCAAGGTAGTAATTTTAACAATGGCTTAAACAGTGGTTCGATTAACAGCGGTTCAATAAATAGTGGATCATATGGTAACGGAGCTATAAACGGAAATTTTGACTCTTCTGGAAGGTTCATTATCCCAGAACAAAATAGACCAAGTGCTGGTTACTCAGGTGCAGTTAATAGAACTTACGCTGCAGCTAGACAAACTCAGCCTTCTTATATTGTAGAGTCTAATATTGGCAATGCGCCAAACTTACCTAGCACAGTATATTCTGGTGCAACTACAACACAAGTTTATGAAGATAGAACTGCTAATACAGTAGTATCAACTGCTCCTGTTATTAAAGCTCCTAA
>CAYOZL010000095.1:0-4348 GCA_964408435.1 uncultured Bdellovibrionales bacterium
TAGGATTCCCAACAGCAAATATGAATCCTAAAAGTCAGTTGCTTCCTGCTATGGGTGTATATGCTACTAGAGTAGTTCTAGATGGGAAGTCTTATAGCTCAGTCTCTAATGTAGGCACTAGGCCAACTTTTAAAGGTAATAAGAAGATTTTACTCGAGACTCATTTATTAGACTCTGCTAATGTTGATTTATATGGCAAATGTCTGAAAGTCGAGTTTGTTAAAAGAATAAGAAAAGAAAAGAAATTTAACTCAGCAGATGAGTTAATAAAACAGATTAAGCTCGATTGCAGTACTGCCGATAATATTTTAAAGGGTTCAAAGCATAATACTTAAGGGGAATGTTTAAAACTATAATATTAATTTTGTTTTTATTGCTGCAAACTTCTTGTTTTGTGTTTGTGCCTTTTATTAAACAAGACGGTGGTGGGCAAGCTAAGAAAATTAGTAGTGCTAATGATCAATTAAGCAATAACGAATTAAGCAAGTGTCTATTAGTAAAACAAACTAAGCCTGATAAAGTTCAAATTGCATTATCTAATTTATATCATGATAGAGATGCTGTTAGGGCAACTGCTGCTACTGAGTTAGGCTTTATTGCTCATGGAAGACCAGGTATTATAAAAGTACTAAGAGAAGCTACTTGGAAAGATAGAAGTAAATGGGTTAGAAGAGCCGCAGTGAAAGCAATATATAAACTAGAAGGTAGAAAAGCCTTTCCTACGTTAAGAAATGCCTTAAAGGATAAAGATCCTTGGGTAGTGCATTCTGTAAAAAATATTCTAAAAGAGAACAGCACTAAGGGCGCTAAATAGACTGAGTAGCGTTTAGATAGATATCTTACTTAAAAAAATAGCTTAGAGTTTGATTTGAAAGAAAGAGCGCGATGTAACCAGACTTGGAAATACGTAATTGTATAATTGAAACTTGCTTTTTTTGTCGTCGTTGGATTTTATAATCCAGACCATTTTTTGATGTCTATAACTCTTGTCCAACTTCTAAATCCTGGAGCATTGTCTTTAATGTCAAACTGATGTTTAAGGTCTAGTATTGCGCAAGCTATCATTCCTTCCTTAACATGTAGATGCAGAAAAGTTGCTTCAAGATCTAAGTCATCCACTTTGCAGCGAAAATTCTTTGCTAAGATTTTTTTTGCGTCAAGCCAAGTTATAGCAGTAGTATTTTTCTTTGCTGTTCTATGTGCGATCACGCTGTTTTTATTATCCTGTTCTTTTTGCCTCTCTTCTTGCAGTATATTTTCTATAGCAAGATACAAGTCATTTACAGTGATAATTTTTTGCGCAATCTCATCTGGGATATTAATACTGAATTCATCTTCAATATCCAGCACCAACTCAGGAAGGTCGAGGCTATCTGCTCCTAAGTCTTCTATGAAATTGGACTCAGGTTTGATTTCTGTCTTGTCTACTCCCAATTGTTCAGCAACGAATCCAACTACTTCATTATAAAGATTTTCATTCCTCTTCGGCATTGCTTTGTCCTCAAAAAGAGTTGTAATGCACGACTAAAACCATAAAAACCGTTTTAGGTTACATCGTGCCGTCTGCGCCACTGTGAGAATGCCAAAAAGGGCACGAAGATAATTTTATTTATTTTAGAAAGATAAAGATCAGATTAAATATTATGTTAGGACATATTAGATGTCAAAATTATGTAGTTTGTTGCTAAGTAGGCTCATAGAATCTTCTTATACTCTAAACTAACTATTTCTAAGTCTCTTTCTCCACTTGGTGCTACAAATGTTACAAAGTCTCCAACTTTTGCTTTTAGTAAAGCTTTTGCAATTGGACTAACCCAAGAAATTTTTCCCTTCTCAGGTTCTGATTCATCTCCTCCAACTATGATATAAGTTTTTTTATTAGCTTTATCATCTAAGACTTCAACAGTTGCGCCAAAATCAATGTAGTCTTTATTTTGTTCTTCTGGTTTTACGACCTCAGCTAGTTCAATTCTTTTTCCAAGAAATTGCAGTCTTTTATCAATTTCCCTAAGCTTTTTCTTCCCGTATTTGTAATCAGCGTTCTCTGAACGGTCTCCATTACTCGCTGCCCAAGAAACTACTTCAACTACTTTAGGGCGATCTTCAAACTTTAATTTACTAAATTCATCTTGAAGTTTTTTGTAGCCTTGTGGCGTAATTAAGTTTTTTTGATCGAATGAAGTAGTATGTTTGTATTTCATAGCGGGGTTGTTATTAGCGTAAAAAGATTATCTCACAGAGGACCCAGAGAAAAAACAAGACTTTTTCTTTGTGACTTTGTACGCTTAGTGTCCTTTGTACTTTATCTTTTTTTTAGTTTTTTTAGGTATTTCTGCTATTTAGTTTACTTGTTCTTAAGTAAGAACTACAATACGGTGTTATTTTACACAGATTTTATAGAGAATATTTTTTGGAGCGATAAATGGCAAAGCCACTTGATTTAGTTAAAAATGGTACTTCTTTTCTAGCAGCTGATGGAAGCGGAACAACTTGGGGAAAGTTACTTGGAGCTTCGTTTGGAGTAGATCCTAGTAAAGTAGAAAAAAGTCTCATACCAACATCTCGTGATTGGGTGCTTACAAACGATGCTATTATGAAGAATTACGGATCAGTAATTCTTTTAGATGCTACAGCTAGAAGAAATCTTACAAATGGCGTTAACACTGTAGAACATTTAAAAAGCAAAGGTATTAACTCATTAGTAAAATCTGATGGTGGTCTTATTCCTTTTCATGGTGGTAATTCTGGTGAGCAATTAGGAACTATTAGAAATGGGCTAAATAAATTTGTTGCTGAGATGAAAGGTCTTGGAGTTGTAGGTTCTAAATGTAGAACAGCTACTACTATGGATGCATCTGTAGCTTTATTAAAAGCATCAGGTCTTACTCAAGCTCAGAATGCTGCAGCATTTAATGCAGAAGGACTAATCGGTGGAATTGAACCAGAAGTTGTTGGTAAACACGATAAAGATATTAATGCTCATAAAAAAGCGGCAACAGATGCTTTTGATGCTGTCTTTGATGCTTGTTCTAAATCAAATGTAGATTTTAAAAATTGTTATGCGAAAATAGGCTTTGTTGGGAATGGTCAATCATCAAATCATTCAGATCCAAGTGCTGTAGCAGATGCAACATTAGAAGTAATGCAAGAAAAGATTCCTGCTGATATTCCATTAGTAGTTTTTCTTTCAGGTGGTTGGGAGCCAGATAAGTATTATGCTTATTTAAGTGCGGTAGTTAATAAAGCAAAAGAAGTTAATGCTCCTTGGACAATTAGAGCTTCGGCATCTCGTGCGGCATTTCAGTGTGCTTATAAGAAGTGGGGTGGTCAGTTTTCTAATATCAATGCTGCTATGGATGTTATGAGACTTCGAGCTGAGGCTTGTATGGCGGCTTGTAAGGGGGAGTATAGTGTTGATGCTCATGAGGCTGAGATTAATAAGTTATTGGCTAGTTAAAATACAGATAACTGAGAACCGTTAACAGGGAACAGATAACCGAGAAATCAAAGCTACTTTGTAGCTTTGATTAATTTATAAAGACTTGCTGCAACATTATCTAAATGTAAGCTAATCTCATTTGTTTCATTGTCAGTGATTGTAAGAATACTCTGGCATTCACGTAAGCTTCCGAATGCAATCTTGTAAAATCTACATTTATCTCTTTGGCTAAATTTGCCTGAGCCTTCGGCGAGATTGAGAACGATACTAGATGAAGCTCGGTCAAATTGATTTTTTAAGTTTCCTTTTAAATTTAAGTTTCTACTTTTTTTATAAAATTCTACTGCTAGCTGGTAAGTTCTAAAGTTTTTCATTGTTAATATTTCTCCTATTTAATTTTGGGATTTTAAATTTACCCCTTACAAAATTTTTGAAGGGGATAAATTTAAAATCCCAAAATTAAATAGGAGATAAAAAATGATAAAAAACTTTAGAACTTACAATTTATCTGTAGAATTTTATAAAAAAAGTAGAAACTTAAATTTAAAAGGAGCAATGAAAGGGCAGTTTGATAGAGCTTCTTTATCGATTCCATTAAATCTTGCAGAAGGTTGGGGTAAATCTACAAGAAAGGATCGATTGAAATTCTTTCAAATAGCATTTGGATCAACTAGAGAATGCCAAAGTTTACTCCAGCTATCAGGAAATATAGAAACTAAAACTTATAAATTACTAGATGCTGTTGCAGCTTCTTTATATCTACTAATCAAACGAGCAAGCTAAGCTCGTTTTTATCAAACACTGATAACAGAGAACTGCGAACAGGGAACCGATAACTGATAGATTATATGAAGCTTTATCTAATACTTGCATTATTTTACTTGCTAAATTATGTTCTTTCTCTTGTAT
>CAYOZL010000096.1:0-4142 GCA_964408435.1 uncultured Bdellovibrionales bacterium
TCAGCTAGATAAGACTCTTTAACCTTAGACGAATTGGAATAGGGTTTAGGAGCTAAAAGAAGCTTAAATAGCATTAAAAAACTGCTTATAATCATAATCTAATTTTAAGGTTAATTATAGGAGTTTTATGCCAATTAGTACTTTAGGTTCCACACAAAAACAAGGTTATTCTAATCTTAACTTGCCAAATCTTAATGAAACAAAGAAATCTCAAATATCTCCTAAACGTGCTAAAGAGCTTAGCGAAGCATTTCAGTCCATACTTAATAACGGCAATGATTTACCAGTAGAACATTTAGATCGTATTTTAAGAAAAACCGGCTTAAACCAAGATCAAAAAATTGCTCTTGCGTTAACACAAGCGCTTGGTCCTGAAATGATTAAAGTTAGTGAGCCTGCTAGGGTTTTATTAATGAAATTTGATAGGATAACAGTAGAGGGTTTCAAATCTACTGTTTTATCAAAAGATAAAAATATTAATGCTAAAATAAATTTGATAATAGACCAGGTTAAAGATGGTTCTTATCCTTTTAAAGAGCTTCGAGTAATCGCAAATCTGAGACCAATTATTAGATCGGGATTTAATTCTTTAGGCGGCAGTGCAGACGTCAAAGGTTCTGTGAGTCCTGCTAGTATAAGTTTAAATCAAATTAAAAACTCTCATGGTGCTAGGCCTGCTGTGGAAGCTTCTAGAAAATTTTTAGCAAAAAGAGGACTTGCAGTGGCTTTGTCATGCAATGATAATTTAGGTCCTGAGCGATTTTCAGGAATTAGTTTAGAAGATGTAAGTCAATACGTTAACAAGTTAACTCTAGGTTTGTCATCTAATGAAATAAGAAAACTTGGCAATGAAATCTTAACTTCTGAAAAAGAAGAAATAGCTCGAATAAGTAATAAAGTAGGACCAGAGCTAACAACCTTATTACTCGATTATCATAAAGCATTTGGAGATAACCAAATACATACAAAAATTCTTGAATACAGAAAAAGTGATGCTGATTTTTATGCTAGGAATAAAAATGTTATCGAAGTAGCTATTGGGATGTATCAGGAACTAGAAAAATTTGCTGAAGGTGGTTATTTCTCTAAAGAAATTAACCCAAATAGTTTTAGAAAGTTTATTGAATCATTAGAAAAAGGTTCTAAAAATCATAACAAAGCAATGGAAATTCTAAAGGAAGCTCAGGCTTCTAAAAAAGAGGAAGTTTTAGAGAAAGCAGAAGATACAAGCCCTAAGAAGTCAAAGCAAAGAAGATTTTATGCTCATCCATAGTTAGGCTTTATAATTAGGTTTTAATTTCCTGATTTAAGTTTAAGTCCATCTGAGGGAAAGGAATTCCTATTTTAGCTTTGTCTAAATGCTCTTTTACTGCTTCAGTTATTGCTTGCTTAATAGGCCAGTAAGAATTTGGTTGAGCAAAAACTCTTACCTGCCAGTTTACAGAAGAATCACCAAGATCAAGTAAGTATACCTCAGATCCTTTTGATCCAATTGTGTCAAAGTCTTTACATACTTGACTCGCTGCTTCTAAGAGCACTTTCCTTGTTAGCTTAAGATCTGCTGAATAATCAGTTCCAACATTCACATCAACTCTTCTTTGATTATTAGTATAAAGATTTTCAATAGTATTTCCTGTAATATTAGAGTTCGGAATTATTATTCTTTTGTTATCTAGAGAATTAAGTGAGGTGGTAAATAAGTCAATTTCGATAACGCTTCCTTCTGATTCAGCTACTTTTATATAATCGCCAATTTTAAATGGTCTAAAAACCATCAGAAGAACACCAGCTGCGAAATTACTTAAGGTTCCTTGAAAAGCAAGACCTACTGCAAAACCTGCAGCAGCTATAACAGCAGTAAAACTAGCCACACTTATTCCAAAGCGCCCAAGTACTCCTAAAACGGTAAATACCATTAAGGTATAAAAAACTAATTTTTTAACGAATAAGCCAAGCGTTTCATCTACTCTTGAACGAATAGGGGAGCTAGCTATTCTAGAAATGAATTTACTAAGAAAGTAACCAATAAACAGTATTAATAAAGCTATTCCTGTTGGAACTAGATAATCTTTAATAAGAGGAAATAATGAGGAAAAATCCCCATCTTTTAACCCCTCAACAGCTTGAGATAAATCTTGTGTAACCTTTTTTCCAATTTCTTCCGTTACTTTTTCTGCCTTAGCTTTATTAGACATAATTTTTTTCTTTAAAATTTTCGTATCACTTATAGCACATAATGCTAGTAAATTGAAGTGACCAACAAGAATAAAAGAGTGCCTCTAACTATTTTGTTGTTTGAGTTTCCATTCTATATAAAATCTCTAAGATCTCATCAATTTTGCTCATTCTTTTTATTGATTGAAAAAAAGAGCTACCTAGTTTAGGGTTTCTACTAAGCCATACACATAGTTCTTTTGCAGGGCCAATAGACCTTCTACCAGTTTCTTTTTCTAGTGATTTATATTTTGTAAATAAGTTAATAATAAATTTAATTAAATCGTTTTTAGTAAACTTTGTCTTAGACGGGCTGGAATCAAAAATAGCCTTAATTTCTGAGAAAATAAAAGGGTTGCTTACAGCTCCTCTGCCACACATTACCCCTGAAACACCAGTTTCTTCTATCATTTTTAATGCGTCTTCAGCTGTCCAAATCTCACCATTTCCTATTACTGGATAAGGAAGAGCTTCTACTGCTTTTTTTAAATACAGTAAGTTCACAGGAGCATGGTAGCCATCCTGCTTAGTTCTTGCGTGAATGCTAATAAAGTCTAGCGGGCAGTCTTTAAGCATAGAGAGAATCTTAGGATAGTCTTCATCTGACTGATACCCAACTCTAGTCTTAACAGAGAGGGGGCCTGAATGGATATCTCTGATTTTAAATATCATGTCTTTTAATTTCTCAGGTTCACACAAAAGTGCAGCTCCTGCACCACGTGAGTTAACTCTTTTAGAAGGACAGCCTACATTTAAATCAATTAGACTCTCCTCGTTAAGTAGCCCTTTTTCTTTTACAAAAACTATGCAGTCACGAAGTGTCTCAGGGTCACTAGCCATAAATTGAACTTGCAGTGGAACTGAGTGAGTTGGAAATGGTTTTATTTTCTGTTTTGAACTTGTAATTCTTATGAATTCAGTTGCAACAATATCTACACCTGAGTATTTACAAATTTCTTCTCTAAAGTATCTATTAGTAATGCCCTCCATTGGGGCTAACATCATTACAGGTTTTTTAAAGTCTTTTATTTCCATTTACAGTAAAGTTATACTAATTATGCAAAATAAAGCTATTTTCTATATTTTTCTTCTATGGCTTTAATTTCTTCACTGCTCCAAAAATGCTGGCAAAATTTAGAATTACACATAGTTGAAATATAAGTGTCTGGCAGACTTAATGATTCGTTAAAGTTTTTATATATTTCACCATAATTTTTTTGCATGCCAATGTTAGCTAACACCCAGTGAGAAATCTCTCTTTCAGTAAATTTTGAGATTAAATCAAGTTGTTTCGAGTGCTCTAAATCTGTTCTATAAATTAAAATACGTATTGATTTTTGTTTATATATCTTCCATTTTTCTTTAGTTGGAAAATTTTGAGAAAATACATCTAAGCCAAATACTGTCTTTAGATGAGTATCAAACCATTTTAAACATTCATTATGTGGGTAGAGACGTAAAAAAAGGTCTAATAATTCATCAGACGTCCAATTTTTTTTATCAGAAAACTCAAATGTAGTATCTCTTTTAAAATTTTGAAAAAATGTAGAGATATTTCTCGAAATAGGTTCTCTAATTGGACATATCACATAAATTGGGAGTCTTAGAAACTTTCTTAAGCAAAGAATAATCTTTGCTTTTTTTGTTAGGGCCTCATATCTGTGAGCATGATAAACAAGCCCAGGGTAATTTTTATTTAATGTCCACTGTACTGATATTGAGCCAACCTTACCCATTTGGAATACAAAAATTGGAGTAGCAATAAGCTTTTGTATAAAATTATATATTTGTTTTTTTTAAGGTTAGCATATCTTTATGCTAACTCTATCATTAGACTTTATAAATTAACTATCTAATTTTTTAAATAGTAGGTAAACTTTTTTATTAAGAGTATTTAAACTATCTTCTTAGAGCTATTCTCTTAGTGT
>CAYOZL010000097.1:0-3875 GCA_964408435.1 uncultured Bdellovibrionales bacterium
TATTTCATTACAAGATCAGACTGCTATTAAGGTTTCTTAGGCGAAACTCAGGTTACTAATAGAGGAGCAACTACCCAGATCTTTTTTTGAATTTCTCTAATGTTAATAATTGCTTCTTGATATTCAATATCCTGAGAAAGTATTACTTTATTTTCTATTTTGAAATCTTCTTTTTTACTTTCATTTATTTCTACTTCCTTAGTATTAGAAATAAATGGAGTAAATTTTAATAACTTATTTTTAAAACGAAACTTCATTTATACTATTTCTACCTTAATTTAGATTTTAGAATATACATGAATTGGATATTATTTAAAAATTTGCTTGTTATATGCTTTGATTATTGGTGAAGCTTTTTAAAGAGTAGCTTCCCTAATAAAAAGTACCACCTACAAATCTAAAATAGAGCTTATTGGTTTGTTACAGCTGGTTCAGAACCAGGGGTTATGACTGATGGAGCTATCGCATTGGGTAGTTGCGGGGCTGCTGCACCAATTATTTAGTAATGTAGTAATGATAGAAAAGAAGCTCTTTTGATCTTCTTTTCTTATCAAATGGCTTGTGCCTCCCTATCTAAGTACCACCTACACTCCTCAAATTGGAACCTTTTATCTGGAGTTTTACTTCAAGTTTAAATTTACATTTTAATTTTAAGCAAAGTGCCTTTGTTTCTTTATTTTTTTAAAGAGTAGCTGGCACTCAAGGTCATTAGAGAGATTTTCGTACAACCCCTTAACTTAATGACCTTGGGTTCCAGCTTCTTTTTACAAAGATGCATTTTCCCCTTTTTTATTAAAGGTTAAACTTCGCATCTCTTTTCTATATTTGTCTTCTGTGAGCAATAGGGTAGGGACTATGCATATAGCTTAGATCCTATTCTAACTAAAAATTAGCAACTTTTTTACTAAATCCGCGATTAGATATACACTAAACTGTTTATGGAGGAAGTATGCGAATTTTAAGGCTATTTTTATTGTCCCTACTAACACTATTATTATCATCATGTGTCTCAATCTTTAAAACAGAAGAGATTAAAGGAGAGAGCATGAGTAGTTATTATTCAAGGAATGCAAATAATTACTCTAATAAAGCAAGTATTTACTTTCTAAGACCAGGTGAGAAACATATGGAAGGATATTCAAGAATCCATGTAGATGGAAAAAGAATAATCGAATTACCAAAAAGTGGTTGTTATAAATATGATGTTTCAGCTGGAAACCACACTTTAGTAATCGATCTAAAAGGTGGGGTAGGAGAGCACGAATTAACTAAAAACTTCCCTGCTAATACTGAGCATTTCTTCGAAATTAAACCAAGACTTACAAGAGCTCTAGGTATGGGTCTTTTTAGTGTCGTAGGGGTTGCTGCTGATTATGCCTTATCTAACAGTAAGAATGACGGTGAGGTGCAATTTATAGATACAGATAAACAAAAAGCTATGCAGTTATTTAATAAATGTGTTTTCTATAAAAAAGAGAATCAGTAACTTATTTTTAAAAGGGGAAGTTACCCTTTTATTTCATCTAAACATTACAAACTCGAAAAGTAGACACCTTTATTTTTAAAATATAAACTAAGCCCACTGTTCTATATTAATTAAGAAAAGGAGATTTCCATGACTTCTATCGGCACACCTCTTTCAAAAACGGCAACTAAAGTTCTTCTATGTGGCTCGGGTGAGCTTGGTAAAGAGCTAGTAATTGAACTACAACGCTACGGAGTAGAAGTTGTAGCAGTGGACAGATATGAAAATGCTCCTGCGATGCAAGTTGCTCATCGGTCTTATGTTATTTCAATGCTAGATGGGAAGGCGCTTAGAGAAATTATTACTAAGGAAAAACCTGATTATGTGGTTCCTGAAATTGAGGCAATAGCAACGGATACTTTAGTTGAGTTAGAAAATGAAGGGGTCCATATAATTCCTACTGCGAAAGCTACGAAGCTAACTATGAATAGAGAAGGTATTAGAAAACTAGCTGCTGAAGAGCTTGGGTTAAAAACTTCTGCATATGAATTTGCTCAAACAAAAGAAGAGTTTGAAAAGGCAGTAGAGAAAATTGGTTTGCCATGTGTTGTTAAGCCTATTATGAGTTCTTCTGGAAAAGGTCAGAGTACTATTAAAACGGCTGATGATATTCAGTCTTCTTGGGATTATGCTCAAGATGGGGGTAGGGCAGGAACGGGTCGAGTTATAGTAGAGGGCTTTGTTAATTTTGATTATGAAATTACGCTTTTAACTGTTCGTCATGTTGATGGGACTTCTTTTTGTGAGCCTATTGGGCATAGACAGGTTGGAGGGGATTATCAAGAGTCTTGGCAACCACAAGCAATGAGTGAAAAAGCTCTTTTAAATGCGCAAAATATTGCAAAGCAAGTTACTGATAGTCTTGGTGGTAGAGGGGTTTTTGGAGTTGAGCTTTTTGTTAAAGGTGATGAGGTTTATTTTAGTGAAGTATCTCCTAGGCCTCATGATACAGGGCTTGTAACAATTGTTTCTCAAAATCTTTCTGAGTTTGCACTTCATGCAAGAGCAATTCTTGGTCTGCCTATTAAGATTCAAAGACATAGTGTTGGTGCAAGTTCTGTTATTATTGCTAAAGGTAAATCTAACTCTGTTTCATTTTCTAATTTAAATGCTGCTTTAGAAGTTGAGGAAACTGAACTTAGACTTTTTGGAAAACCAGAAGTTGATGGTGAAAGAAGAATGGGTGTTGCGCTTGCTAGAGCAGAAAATATTGAGCTAGCAAGAAAAAGAGCTAATAAGGCTTCAAGTTTAGTTAAGGTTAATCTTTAGTAAGCGTTAGTGTTTACTTAAAAGTCTTTTATGTCTTATGTTTCAATTAGGATTTGTATTAGTTTCTTTTTTTGCTGTTCTAACAGCATGGCTTTGTCGCAATCTTGTTAAAGTTTTAAATAGAGTAGCGCTTGTATCTATAGTTTCTTTACTAGCTTCTTATTTGCTTTATTGGTTGCCTCCAATATTAAGAAACTACGACCGCTATAATGGAGAGCTTGAGACTTGGGCGTGGTTTTTTATTATTTTTTGGTCTGTGTTTGCTACAGCTATTGGTTTTATTGCTTTATTTTTATTCAGTAAGAAAGCTAAGAATTTATTTATAGAACAATAAAAAATGATGTTATCTAAACAATATGCTCTAAGCATTTTGTAAAGTCTAAGTCATAGAAAACTTTAGCTTTTATCTGGGCTTAAACTATATTCTCAAATACATTCAAAAACTACTATTAAACATATATGTAACTTTTTTTATTATAGAGCGTAGTAGTAAGTGTATTCTTTTTTATAAACTTTAATTAATTTGAGATATAAATAATGTCAAAAGAAAATATATCAAATGTAACTAGAAAAAATAATATTAATATAAAGGAATTTACTTTAAATTTTATAGCTCGAAGCTTCCCTGAGTGGGTTAAGTCTGATGGTAGCTGTCCTCGGTGCGAAAATTTTTACGAATATGAACTTGAGAACTTAGTGGAAGTTGTTTCTCCTATGGCCTAAGTTGGAGTTCTTTTTTTGTTAAGTTGAACAATAATATATTGCACATATATTGTTCAACTTAGCCTTCAGTTTATCCTATAACTTTTTTCAAGACCTTATTAGCAAACTTAGCATAGAGATGTTCACGTGTTGGAGGCATGTTTGCTGAGCCTTTAGCTTGATGCTTTGTTGCAACAGTTTGGTAAATTCTAAGGGAGCCATCTTTAAAACCAAGAGAAGATCCAGCAAGGTATGCAATCCACATACGATACTTTTCTTTACCTACTAGTTTAATAGCTTCGTCTTTATTTTTAATTAAACGTTTGCACCAATGTTTAGTTGTCATTGCGTAGTGCTCTCTCCAAGTCTCAACATCATG
>CAYOZL010000098.1:0-3319 GCA_964408435.1 uncultured Bdellovibrionales bacterium
GAGCTGTTCTTATATCAGCAGCACTTACTTCTAAAGCACTCATTCTGTCTGATTTTAACCAAACTCTCATTGCAAAAGTTCTCTCTCCAAGAACTTCAGCTTTCTGCACTCCTATTACAGAAGATATTTGTGGTTGAACTACTCTAATTAAATAATCCGTAATTTGATTTCCACTTAAGACATCAGAATAAAAACCAATATAAATAGAGGCAAATCTACTATCTGCTGTTTGAACTTCAATGATTGGGAGCTCTGAACTTTCTGGTAAATCATTTCTTACCTGTGCAATTTTAGCTTGAACTTGTGTTAATGCTCTACCAACATCATAATTTAGAGCTAAGTGAGCTTTGATTTCACTAATGCCTTGTTTACTACTAGATTCAAGGTAATCAATTCCATCAGCACTAGAAATTACTCGTTCTAATGGAGTGGTAACGTAGCCTTTAACTAGTTCAGCACTAGCACCAACAAAAGCAGTTTTTACATTAATTACTGATAAGTCACTTTTAGGATACTGCCTAGTTGGTAGTTTGTTTATAGCTGTAAGACCTGCAACTAAAATAATAAGATTAATACAAATCGCAAGAACGGGTCTTTTGATAAAAATTTGAGTAAAGTTCATGAATTATTAGGTTTTGGACTGAGCTTTGGCTCCATTTTATTTTCGTTATTAATAATAACTTTGCCACCAGGAATAATTTTAAAAATTCCTGTAGTTGCTATTTCTGTATTTTCCTCTAGTCCATCAATAACAGCTGTTAGGTCTCCTCTGGAGTTTCCAGTTTTTATAAAACTAGGATTAGCTTTTCCATCTTTAATAATAAAAACACTATCACCATAAGGAGATTTGTTAATTGCAGTGCTTGGAATGACTATTTTTTGATCTACTTTACCTACTCCATAAGACAGCCTTACGAACTGACCAGGTTTAAGCATAGTCATATCTTTTGCAGCAAAGCTATTAGTTCTAACTTTATAGGTTTTTGCAAAACCAGATGCCGCTGCATCAATTGCAGAAATTTTTAATGTTTTATTTTCGTTCTTTTTTTCTTTAGCAACAAAGCTCACTTTGTCTCCAACTTTAAGTTTAACACCTTCATTAGCAGGCACATCAAACTCAACATAGAGATTGCTTAAGTCATGAAGTGGTATGATTTCTTGACCTTGATTGATATACTCACCAACATTTACTCTTCTAACTCCAGCTTTACCTGAAAAAGGGGCTTTGATTAGCTTTCTTTCCCAAGAAGCTTTTAAACTTTCAGCATTTGAATTACTTGATTGATAAGTTAGCTTTGCTTTTTCAAATTCATTAGTTGAAATAGCTTTTCTCTCATAAAGAGACTTCATTCTTTTATAAGTTTTTAAATTAAGATTTGCCTGAGTCCTACCTGCATCATAGGCAGCTTTCTCTACAGAGTCATCTAGCTTAACTAATACATCTCCTTTTTTAACATCAGAGCCATCTTTAACTAAAATTTCTTTTACTCTCCCAGCTACTTCAGCAGAAAGAACAGCACCTTGAACAGTATTAACTTCCCCGATAGTATCTCTGACATTTTGCCATTCAGTTAGTTTGGTAGTTGTTGTAGTAATAAAAGTAGGAGGTGGGCCTTTTTTCTTACCTTCTGCAATAGCAGCTGAGATTTGTATAAATTTGTATATGCCAAGAGCTAAGACTATTAATAGTGCAAGAGCTGAGCCGATGATAATTTGCTTTTTATTAGTCATACCTTTCTTAGTCATGCTGTTTAGTCTTACTTTCTTTTGATATTTTCACTCTAATACTAAAGTATAAAATTAGGTATATGCCAGAGGCAACAAAAAACGGTAATACTGGAAATATGCCAAAAGCAGATAAGCCAGCAAATGGTCCAATTACTCTAGCTAGGCTTGATAAGCTTTGAGATACACCAAAGACTTCACCTCTGTTTTTGACGTTTGCATGTTTGGAAACTAACGATGAGATGCATGGGTTAATTAGCGATGTTCCTATTGAAATTGGTATAGCCGCGAGTAGGAATACTATATAGCTATTAGAGACTGAGAAGAAGGGGAGGGCTAGAGAGTTAATTAGAGCTCCAGTTAGTAAAGTTTTTACTTCTCCTAGCTTAGTAGTAATTTTAGTAATTAAGAAACCCTGAATTATAACACCAACAACTCCCATAACTAAGAGCATCATGCCACTTTTATAAGCAGCTTCTATGGTTGTGTAATTAAGACTAGATTGTAAAAGCAATGAAAAGCATTGTTCCATATGAGAAAAAGCTAGAGTTGCTAAGAATCCCCCAATTAAAAATACGGCTAATGTTTTATTTGAATTTTTATTAAAGAGGGTGTTTTTAAAAGCAGTTAAATTAAAGTTTATAAAGTTAAGCTTATTCTTTTCCTTAGTTTCTTTTTCCGTTGTTTTGTTTAAGGATTCTTCTAGAAATTTAAAAGCTACAATAAAGTTCAGAAAACAAATACAAGATGCTATTATCCCTGGGCTTCTAAAACCTAAAAACTTTGCACTAAAGCCCCCAAATGCAGGGCCAACAGTAAAGCCAAGACCAATAGCCGCTCCAATTAAACCCATGTATTTAATTCTATCTTTTTCCTCTGTGCTATCTGTAACATAGGCATGAGCAGTGCTGATATTCGCAGTAAAGATTCCAGCAAATGCTCTTGATGCTAAAAGCACTGCGTAAGTATTTGCCATTGCAAAAATTAAATATGAAATACTTGAGCCGGCTAGTGAAATTAAGAGAATAGGGCGTCTGCCGTATCTATCCGAAAGTGAGCCCCAAAACGGGGAAAAAACAAATTGCATTAGTGAATACATGCAACCAAAGATTGCTAATTGAATAGTATTAGCACCGTAATGCTTAGCGTATAGAGCGAGTAGGGGAATAATCATCCCAAAACCAAGTAAGTCTACAAATACTATAGTTAATATTATTAATAGTTTACGCTTGTTTGGCTTAGACATAGAATGCGGTTAAAGCACAAATTAGTTTTAATTGATATATGCCTTATTTGAACCCTAATTATATGCCTAATTATATGCTTTTTAATTGTTTTATTTGCTACTAAATATCTTCTTAAAAAATTCCTGCATATCGTTCCAAGAATCTTTATCTGCCTGCTCATTGTAAGCAAGACCGATTCCAAACTTTTTAGCATTCTCATCAGCTTCTGGGTTAGTGAAACTATGTTTAGCTCCTTTATATGATTTGAAAGTAAAATCAGCACCAGAGTTTGAAAATTCTTCTTTAAAAGCCGCTAAATCTTCTTTTTTAACAAAGCTATCATCTGCACCGTGACAAACTAATGTTGG
>CAYOZL010000099.1:0-3271 GCA_964408435.1 uncultured Bdellovibrionales bacterium
TAGCTAGAGCTTTAGCTCAGGAAGCTGATTTGTATTTTATGGATGAGCCTTTTGCAGGCGTTGATGCTGCAACAGAGACATCCATAGTTGAGATTCTAAAGAAACTTAAAAGTGAGGGTAAAACTGTTTTCGCGGTTCATCATGATTTATCTACAGTGCCAGAGTATTTTGAGCATGTTCTCATGCTGAACACCAGAGTAATAGCACACGGTGCAGTAAACGAAGTTTTTAATGAAGAGAATTTAAGAAAAACTTATGGTGGTAGGCTTACACTATTAGATGAAGTTGCTCAGAATCTTGCAGAAATAACTAGGCGTTAGGTTGGACAGGTAATATTAAGGGTATGAGTTACTTTTTAGAAGTCATAACTTTTCAAGCTGGTTATAACTCAGCAGTAGTTTTATTCGGAACTACTTTTTTAGGAGTTGCAGCAGGCCTTATTGGGGCATATTCACTACTTAGAAATAGAGCTTTAATGGGAGATGCTCTAGCGCATAGTGCTCTACCTGGTTTATGCTTAGCGTTTATTTTTGCAGGCTATGTTGGCGTTGATTCAAAAGAGCTTTGGTTTTTACTTTCTGGAGCAGCCTTTACAGGAGTTTTAGGAATATTAACTGTTCAATTTCTATCTAAATATTCTCGTCTTAGTGAAGACACTTCTATAGGAGTGGTGCTTAGTACCTTTTTTGGATTCGGCGTTGTTTTAATGAGTATTATTCAATCTCTTGGAACTGGAGAAGAAGGTGGGCTTAATCATTTTATTTACGGCCAAACTGCTGCAATGAGGTTAGGGGATGCTTACTTAACTTTAATAGTAGCTTTAATAGTTTTATTTTTATCTGTCATTTTAATTAAAGAATTTAGATTAGTAAGCTTTGACCCTGATTTCGCAGTTTCAGATGGTTGGCCAATATCTTTTATTGATCTTCTAATGATGAGTTTAGTTGTAATTGTAACAGTTGTTGGTTTGCAAACTGTTGGCCTACTTTTAATCATTGCCCTTTTAGTTATTCCAAGTGCTGCCGCAAGATTTTGGACAAATGATTTAAACTCAATGTTATTCTTTAGTGCTTTAATTGGTGGCTTAAGTGGTTTTTTTGGTTCTGCAGTTTCGACAGTAGTTCCTAATATGCCTGCAGGTGCAGTTATAGTTATTACAGCTGGGGTTATCTTTTTTATTAGCTTTTTCTTAGCCCCCGCAAGAGGCTTGTTAGGCTACGCTATTAAAAATTTAAAACTCAAACTTAGAATAACTGAAGATCATTTTCTTAGAGAATTATTTGAGTCAATGGAAGTTAGTAAATTAAGAGAAATAGATTTAAATAGAATTAAAAAGAATAGTTTCTTACTCTTTTTAATGAAAGCCAAGAAATTAATTACATTAAGTGCTGAGAAAGTCTCTTTTACAGAAAAAGGTCTTGCCTTAGCTGAACAAAAGGTAAGAAATCATAGATTATGGGAAGAGTATTTAGTTACATATGCAGATATGCCAATTTCGCATGTGGATTACTCAGCAGATCTAGTTGAACATATTTTACCTGAAAGTGTAGTAGAGAAATTAGAGAAGAGCTTGGAAAAGTCTAAACTAGAAAAGGCTGATTTAAAAAGCTTACATCCTTTGGAGGCTAAGTAGCTAATAGATGGATTTTATCTCAGCAGATTTTCTTTCATTAGATTTACCCGCATTGCTCTCTGTTATTTTCTCAGCACTAGCCTGCGCTTTAATAGGGAATTATCTAGTTTTAAGAAAGCTTAGTCTAATGGGTGATGCAATTTCTCATTCAGTTTTGCCAGGAATAGTTATAGCTTTTTTGCTTACTTCCTCTAGGGGTAGCCTCGCTGTTTTTGTTGGAGCTGCAATTGCAGGGATTTTAAGCGCTATTTTAATAGAAGCAGTAAGAAAATACGGACAAGTTGAAACAGGCGCTGCAATGGGAGTGGTATTTTCAATCTTTTTTGCCGTAGGAGTTGTTTTAATTGAGCAAGCATCTGCAAGAAGTATTGATTTAGACGCTGATTGTTTATTACATGGTCAGTTAGAAAGTATCTTTTGGTATCCAAACGCAAAGAGTCTATTTAGTTTGGAATTTTTTACATTTGAAAACCTTAAACTGCTTCCAACAGAGGTCTATTCAAGTCTAGTAACTTTTATCTTGGTTTCATTTTTTGTAGTTTTTTTCTACAAAGAATTAAAAATTTCTTCTTTTGACCCTGCCTTATCAAGTTCTTTGGGTTTTAACAGTAACTTAATTTATAATTTATTAATGATCTTAGTTGCAATTTGTGTAGTTGCTTCATTTAGAGTTGTTGGTTCAATTTTAGTAATAGCAATGATTATTTGCCCTGCGGCTATTGCTAGATTCTACACCGATAAATTACGCAATCAACTCTTAATTAGTTTATTCGTTGCTTTTATTTCTTGTTTGCTTGGTTATTACCTAGGTGGATTTGCGCCATTAGATTTAGGCTATGAAAATTCTGTTAGTATTTCAGGAATGATTACTGTAGTTCTTGGCTTACTACTTTACATGTCTTTTCTTTTTGCTCCAAGTTACGGCGTTGTAGGAAGACGTTATAGGCAAAAGAAGCTCGGATTTGATTTTATTTGTGATGACATCCTAGCAGATATGTATAGAGCAGAAGAGAAAGAAGAGAATTATTCTTTTTCGGGTAAAGGCATTGTGGCAAAAGAAAAGTATATAAATTTTCTTAAAAAGAAAGATTTGATTTCACTTAATTCAGGAGTGCTAGCGCTAAGTGAAAAAGGTAGAAAAAAAGCAGGAGAATTAATTAGAAGTCATAGGCTTTGGGAAAAATACTTAGTTGATGAAGTAGGTCTAGACTCAAAACATGTTCATAATACAGCGACTGTTTTACAGGGAATAAAAGAACCTGAAGAAATTGATGCAGAATTTGATCCTCACGGGAAGCCAATTCCTAAGAAGTAAAGAACCCAGCACAGAGTTCACAAAGCATACAAAGACACAGAGAAAAGTTTTAATAATACCCTCTGTGCCTCTGCTTTCTCTGAGACCTCTGTGCTACCTATTGGCAAAGATTAATAATATTGTTAATTTCACTATATGAAAGCACTAGTTGGAATAATAATGGGATCTAAAAGTGACTGGGAGACTATGTCAGTTGCTGCGGATATTCTTGAAAGTTTATCTGTGCCTTATGAGACTCAAGTAGTATCAGCTCATAGAACACCAGATTTAATGGTTGAGTATGCAAAAACAGCAGAATCTAAAGGCCTTGAAATCATAATTGC
>CAYOZL010000100.1:0-2995 GCA_964408435.1 uncultured Bdellovibrionales bacterium
CAGCATCAATTGCAGAAATTTTTAGTGTTTTATTTTTAGAGTTTTTCTCCTCGCTGTTTTTCTCTTCACTGCTTTTCTCTTCACTGTTTTTATCCTCAAAGCTAACTGCATCACCAACTTTAAGTTTAGCTCCTTCATCAGCAGGTACATCAAATTCAACATATAAACTACTTAAATCATGAAGCGGTATGATTTCCTGACCTTGATTAATATACTCCCCAACGTTTACTCTTCTAACTCCAGCTTTACCTGAAAAAGGTGCTTTGATTAGCTTTCTCTCCCAGGAAGCTTTTAAGCTCTCAGCATTTGAATTACTTGACTGGTAGGTAAGCTTAGCTTTTTCGAATTCATTAGTAGAAATAGCCTTTCTTTCATAAAGAGACTTCATTCTTTTATAGGTTTTAAAATTAAGATTTGCCTGAGCTTTACCTGCATCGTAAGCAGCTTTCTCTACAGAGTCATCAAGAGCAACTAATACATCTCCTTTTTTAACGTCTGAGCCGTCTTTAACTAAAATTTCTTTTACTCTACCTGCTACTTCTGCAGACAGAACAGCACCTTGGATAGTATTAACTTCTCCAATGGTGTTTCTAATATTTTGCCACTTAGTTAGCTTAGTAATAGCAGTTGTAACAAAAGTAGGTGGTGGGCCTTTTTTCTTACCTTCTGCAATAGCAGCTGAGATTTGTATAAATTTATATATGCCAAGAGCTAAGACTATTAATAGTGCAAGACATGAGCCTGTAATAATTTGCCTTTTTTTAGTCATATTTTTTTAGTCATGCAGTTTAGTCTTACTTTCTTTTTTTGATATTTTCATTCTAATACTAAAGTATAAAATTAGATAAATACCTGAGGCAACAAAAAATGGTAATACTGGAAATATGCCAAAAGCAGATAAGCCAGCAAATGGTCCTATCACTCTAGCTAAGCTAGATAGACTCTGAGATACCCCAAATACTTCACCTCTGTTTGAGACGTTTGCATGTTTTGAAACTAACGATGAGATACAAGGATTAATCAGCGAGGTTCCAATCGAAATAGGAATAGCAGCTAGTAGAAAGACTAGATAACTATTAGAGACTGAGAAGAAGGGGAGGGCTACTGAGTTTAATAAAGCACCAGTAAGTAAAGTGTTTACCTCACCTAGCTTTGTAGTAATTTTAGTAATTAAGAAGCCTTGGATTATCACTCCAACAACTCCCATAACTAAAAGCATCATTCCGCTTTTATATGCAGCTTCAATTGTTGTGTAATTAAGACTAGATTGTAGTAATAGTGAAAAGCATTGCTCTAGATGAGAGAATGCAAGAGTTGCTAGAAAGCCTGCAATTAGAAAAACTGCTAATGTTTTATTTGAGAAAGTCTTTTTAAGAGTGCTTAAATTGAAATTTATAAAGTTTAGCTTGTTTTTTATTGGTTCTTGATTCTCTTTATTAAGGGATTCTTCTAAGTATTTAAAAGCTATAATGAAATTAATAAAACAAATAGCTGATGCGATTATACCTGGGCTTCTAAAGCCTAAAAACTTAGCACTAAAACCA
Organism: uncultured Bdellovibrionales bacterium; assembly: GCA_964408435.1. Classification (GTDB taxonomy): domain Bacteria; phylum Bdellovibrionota_C; class UBA2361; order SZUA-149; family CAYOZL01; genus CAYOZL01. The sequence goes on from CAYOZL010000100.1 coordinate 1,545, forward strand.
CCAAAAGCTGGCCCAATGGTAAAACCAAGACCAATAGCAGCTCCAATTAAGCCCATATACTTAATTCTATCCTTTGCTTCAGTGCTATCGGTAACATAGGCATGAGCAGTGCTAATATTCGCTGTAAAAATTCCTGCAAATGCTCTTGATGCTAAAAGCACACTGTATGTATTAGCCATTGCAAAAATTAAATATGAAATACTAGAACCAGCTAGGGAAATTAAGAGGATAGGGCGTCTGCCGTATCTATCAGAAAGTGAGCCCCAAAATGGAGAGAATATAAATTGCATAAATGAATAAATGCAGCCAAATATTGCTAATTCTAATGTGTTAGCTCCGTAGTGTTTTGCGTATAAGGCTAGCAGGGGGATGATCATCCCAAAACCAAGTAAATCTACAAAAACTATTGTTAATATTATTAATAACTTACGCTTATTTGGCTTCGACATAGGTAGTCTTTAAACCACAAAATTATGTCAATATACAGTTATATAAGTTAATTAAATTGGGAGATCAGATCTTACTTAAATCATACTTGATTAATAAGTAGATTTGTAAGTTAGAAAGTCCTTAATATCGATCCAGAGGTAGTAAAGACATAATAGCGAGTTAGTTCTTAAGTTTTTCATAAATCCTCCGATACTATTAAGTATGAATAATAATGGTTTCACATTAATTGAGCTACTAGTTACAGTTGCAATCATTGGAATTTTGTCCTCTATAGCAGTGCCAGCTTATACTGACTATAAGCAATCAGCATATAATGCTCATGCTTTTAGTGCGATTAGAAATATTCAAACAGAGATAGAATCTTATAAGGTGGATGAGAATACTCAAGATATAATATTTTGTTTTTTTGGTGCAGATGGCTTTGGTCTTGGAGATACTTGTGGCAGCATTGTGCCTAATTCACAAGAAAGCTTAAAAGAAGATGTTTCTTGTATAATGTCAGTTAATAGGAGTTCAACGGAATCTTCTACTGTAATATCTTGCAGCCATGTAAAAACAAATATTATTCAGGTATCTAGTGCCGGAAGGACTGATATATCCAATGGTTTTAAGTCTTGTGAATGTTCACAAACACCATGCACCAGTGACGAAGTTTTTTTCTGTGCTGGTATCTAATACAAGTAGAAGTTTAGGAAAAGGGAATTACGCTTAGATTGCTAATTTTCTCTTATTATAAATTTTTATTATTTACTACTGAATATTTTCTTAAAAAATTCCTGCATATCATTCCAAGAATCTTTATCTGCCCGCTCATTGTAAGCTAGACCGATTCCAAATTTTTTAGCATTCTTGTCAGCTTCTGGGTTGGTGAAACTATGTTTAGCTCCTTTGTATGATTTGAATGTAAAATCAGCACCAGAGTTTGAAAATTCTTCTTTAAAAGCTACTAAATCTTCTTTTTTAACAAAGCTATCATCTGCACCGTGACAAACTAATGTTGG
>CAYOZL010000101.1:0-2847 GCA_964408435.1 uncultured Bdellovibrionales bacterium
GATCAAAAGTCTTTACTTGGAAATGCAAGAGCAATGTTGCCAAGATCTAAATCTTACCAGGGGAGTGCTAAAGGGCCAGATGGGAAAATCTATCTCTTAAGTAATAAGTCAAAAAAGTGGATTAAAAAAGAAGTAGAGACAGAAAAAGCAATTAGTAATGGACAACAGTAATACAGAATATAGCTCTGAAGATGGCTCTAAGCATGATTCTAAGAGAATTAATGCAAGTGATGTTGGTCAGGAAAATTCAAGTTTAAAAAATTTAAGCTTAGATGATTTAAAAAAATCTTATTACGGAAATAAAATTACTAAAAACACGAGCACTGCTCCTAAGTTTAATACTGCAAGTGATTTAACATCAACTGCAAAATACATTACTGAAGAGGCCAAAAAGAAAATTGGTCAAAATAAATCTGAAAATATAGATGAAGAAGATTTATTTAGACTCGTAAAAGATATTGAAGATTACGAAGACGAAGAGTTAAGTGATAGAGAAAGGCACGCAGTAATTGCTGCTTTAAGTGCATCACTAGAGCACTATGATATTCTTTCCCATTTAATTGAAAAGCCAGATGTAAACGACATTATTATTCAGTCTTATAAAGATATTAGTGTTCAGATTGGAAGAAGGAATGTTCAAACAGATTTAGCTTTTCCTAGTCATCAAGCATATAAATCTTTTGTAGAAAATTTACTTAAAAGAGTAGGTAAAGCATGCACTCTTGCTACCCCAGTAGTTGATGCTGCAATTGACCCTCATATTAGAGCATGCGTAACTCATGAGTCTTTCTCTCCTCCAGGAGCGGGACCAATGCTTACTCTTAGAGTTGTAAGACATCCTCATGTTAGTATTGAGACTTTAGTTTCTCATGAATTAGCACCGCAAAAAATTCTAGATTATCTTGCTGTAATGATTAAAACAGGGGAAGCAACAATGCTTATCTCTGGAGAAGTAGGAACTGGAAAAACTACTTTAATTAAAGCTCTAACTACAAAAATTAGAGAAGAAGATGCAATTCTAATTATAGAAGATACTAATGAAATAGTTTTAAAAAGACCATTTACAAGAACATTGCTTACTAGAGAAGCTAATACAGAAGGTGCAGGAAGAATTAGTCCTGCAATGGCTATTAGAACTGGAATGCGGATGGCAATGAATAGAATTATACTAGGGGAGATGAGGGACTCAGAAGCAGCGGAAGCTTTTGTAGATGTTTGTTCTTCAGGTCACTCTGGTGTTTCAACCGTACATGCAAGAAGTGCTAGAGATGCTCTTTCAAGATTAGAATTATTTTTACTTAGAGCTCAGCCAGGAGTTGGAACTGAAACTGTAAGAAAGGAAATAAGTAATGCTATTTCTATTGTTGTTCATTTAGGTCTAGATAGAGTTGCAGGAAAAAGAAGAATTTTAGAAGTAATCGAAGTTGGTGAATCTTCTGATGGAAGTATTCAAATTTCTCCAATTTTTAAATATAAAAATGGCGCCTGGTACAGAGGTGCTGGTTTATCTAAGTATGATCTAGATAAGCTTGGTTTGAATATTGGTGAATCGGGAGATCAACTTGCATTCAATTAATCTATATTTTAGAGACCTGGTATCTGGACATCTTTTTAAAAAGAGAAAAGATATAGACAGGCTTACTTTCTTACTTCCAGACTACGTCGAGAAGCCGGAGCTTAAAAAGAAAGTAGTTAAAGAAGTTTCTAATTTAAGATTGTATTTACAACAGTCTGATATTGATATTAATCCAATGATTTTTATTGCAGTAGTTCTAACTCTTGGATTTATTTTTATTGGATTTGCAATGAAGTTTTTTAGCGCAATTTATTCTCCAATTATTTTATTTGGTTATTTTTTCTGGATTTATTTATTTCTAGAAAAAAGAGCTCAAAATAGAGCACAACTTTTTTCTGCAGATTTTCCAACTATATTAATGGCTACAGCATCAAGTGTTAAAGCTGGTTTAAGCCCTTATGCTGCATTGGAAAGATCTGTGAATCTGCTACCTAAAAATAGTGTAGTTAAAAAAGAGATTACTGATTTACTTAAAAGACTAAGAAGAGGGGATGTTAAAAAAGAAGCGGTAGCAAAATTTGGTCAATCAGTGAGGCTTCCAGATTTAGAGCTTTTTAGAGAAGCATTTTTAGTTGTAATGGAGCACGGTGGGAAATTCTCTCCAACGTTACAAAGACTAGCAACGGTATGTAGGGATCGTTCAAGCTTAATTAGCTCAGCAAAAGTTAGTACCGCATCGATGAGAATGACAGCAAATGTTTTGCTCTTAGTTTCTCCACTAGTTGTCGGCCTTGTTGCTATAAGAACTGAAAATTTTTGGGACATCTTTTTCAATAACAGTACAGCAAATTCTATTGCTACTTTAGGAATCTTAATTATTGCTACTAGTTACGCAATTCTAATTAAAATGAGTAGTTTTAAAGCATGATTCAAATATTTCTATATATTTCTATTGCCCTACTCGCTGCTAGAGTTTTTACAAAAGCTCAAAAATGGAGAGAACAAGACAGATTGCTAGCTCTTTGTACTGAAACAGAGCTTAAAGAAGATGTGGTATGGGAAGTAGAAAAAGATAATTTAGATTTTTTTTCTGATAGACTAGGAAGTGCAGGGTTTTATGAAAAAAAAGCAAGAAATATTTTTAAAGCTACAGCTCTTATTAGTTTAGTGCTTACAGCATTCTTGCTCTCATTTAAAATAAATTTACTAATCTCTATAGCAGCCTCTTTTTATTTAAATGCTTTGTTTTTCTTATTTTTTTTAAAATTTAGAAAAAGCTCAATTGAAAGAGAAACATTATTTAGACTACCTATATTTTTAGAGTCAGTAAT
>CAYOZL010000102.1:0-2301 GCA_964408435.1 uncultured Bdellovibrionales bacterium
CTATTAAAGGAAGGATAGTTGCAATAACTAAAATAAAAAATTTAACAGACTTAAACATAAAACCCATAAAAAAATGTTTCTAAAAAATATAGCAACCTATTAAAAAAGCACTTAATATATAAGTAATATCAATTAAAAAACTCTTAAAAACCGCTAAGAAAGATTATTAAATCCCCTCTCAACTTCTCTAACCTACATCTATGAAAATTAAAAAGCAATAGAAGAAATGAAAAAAGTTCAATATTTTCAAATAGTTAGAACGGTTATTCTAGAATGCTCATTATCTACCCCCTAGCTTATTGACATTAATACTGTTTTTACTTATTAACAGCATCCAAAAAGTATTGAATATGGGTAGAATTGTTAGAAAAAAGCACATTTATGGCTTAGCTATAAATGTGTGGAAATCTTAAATATGGTTTTTCTGTGGTTTTTATTCGGAGACTTCTGGAGTTTATAATTATTAACTGCAGAAGTTTCCGAAATTCTCTTTTATAGGAATTTCATTTCTTCAATTAAGCAAGGAGAGATAAATTGAGCGCCACTATATCGTCTGAAAAAACTTCAAAAACAAAAGCTGATGCGGAACTTGAATTAAAGCTCAGGGGAGTTCTCGAAGGCGACATTCACAGAGGGAAATTCAAACTTATTTTTGTTTCTGTAAACGCTAATGTTATCACCCTCGGTGGAAAAACGGCTACGTACTACGGGAAACAAATGGCACAAGAAGTTCTAAGAAACTTCGAAATTGGAAGCCATACAATTCAGAATAACGTCATTGTTAGTCCGTAATTCCTACTAACGTTAAATTAAGATCTCCACACTAGTCTATTTCTTAATTTTATTTTAAATTTGACTATTAATACTTTTAACGGCCTCTAGCGGATTTTCTGCTTGAGTAATTGGTCGATGTCTACAGTTAAGTCTAAGACAGATAAAAACTAAATCAATTACCCCTGCTTAAGGATGTCTACTTGGATATGTCTTACAATACTATTGATTTGCTGAACGACCTTTAGTGGCTCATCCGCTTGAGTAATTGGTCTACCAATTACAAGAAAAGAGCTACCATTCACAATCGCAGTGCCAGGATTAGCAACTCTTTTCTGATCATCATCTACTTCTCCTAGTCTAATACCAGGAGTCACTCTAAGAAAATTAGGAATACCTCTCACATACTCTAATTCATGAGCGGAACAAACTACACCTTGGGCACCATTTTCATGAGCTAATTTAGCGAATTTAGAAACTACTTGTCTTGCACTAGTCCCAATAACGGACTCGATATCCTTAATCTGCAAAGAAGTTAGATCAATCTTTTTATGATTTAACCCAGCAACTATCTCATTTACATCAGTTCCAAAAATAAGCCTGATATCTTTAATATCTAAAGAAGTAAGAGCTGTAATACACAGAATTGATGCATCTCCTCTATTCTTAACAGCTGCTTTAATTGCCTCTGAACCACTAGAAGCATGTATTGTTATTAGATCTGCCCCTGCATCAGATAGTCTCTTAACTGAATTAGCTATAGTATTAGGAATGTCATGTAACTTAGGGTCAGCAAAAACATTACCAAAAGATTTTAAATCTTCTATAATAGATATACCATACCGAACAAGCATATCATTAACTTTAAATCCCCAAACGTGGCCAGACAATGTCTCAGCCAGCTTTAATGCCTGCTCTCTATCTATTGCATCAAGTGCAACAATAATTTTACTATTATCCATTTCCTAACTTTGTTTTTCTACCTTCTTCTTCCACTAAATCTAGAAAGGTAATAAAGCATTGTTCCTATTGAACTAATAGTTGCTGCTACATAAGTAAGAGCCGCTGCGTTTAAAACCTTACCCACTGTTTTATCTTCAGAGCTTGATACTATGCCTTGATTCATAAGTATCTCTCTAGCTCTCTTACTAGCGTCAAATTCAACAGGCAAGTTAACTAATTGAAAAGCAACAGTAAGACAAAACAACAAAACTCCTAGTAAGATGAAACCTTGAGATTGAATCGAGCCACCAAGCATAAGAGAACCCATAGAAAATTTCGAACCAAAACTGGCAAGCGGTACTATTCCATTTCTTAAACGAAGTGGAGCATAACTAGTTGCATCTTGAATTGCATGACCAACTTCGTGTGCAGCTACACCTAGGGCAGCTAAATCTGTGCCATTATATACAGCAGAACTTAATCTCAGCATTTTAGCTTTAGGATCATAATGATCACTTAACTTCCCTTGAACTTGTTCTATGCCTACATTTGTAATTCTATTTTGGTCTAAAATTTTTTGTGCAACTT
>CAYOZL010000103.1:0-1769 GCA_964408435.1 uncultured Bdellovibrionales bacterium
AAAAAGAAGTCAGAAGCAAAGGTAGTAATCATAATAAAGACTGATAACTGCAGTAAACTGGAGTATATTTCGATTGCTTCGGACTTCATGTTTTAGTTATGGCGTAATCAATGGTTAAGATACTAAAAAAGTCAAGAAATTTTTATTATTTCTTCTAAGTAGTTGTTATCACTCGTTTTGTTCTGTTCTTCGTTCTTTAAGCTAAGGCCATAGCTTTGAGCCATTCTAGTAACTCTTTCATAAGCTTCAACTAGTTGAGAATCTGCTTTTTCCTCTAAACCTTCTAATGGAAGAGCATCTAATCTTCTTAGCATAGCTGCTGGTATCTCATCTGCAAATATAGAGTATTCCAAGTCAAATATCTTAGTATTTAGTCTACAGATATTATCCTCATCTTCTTTTTTAAGAATAGTTGTATTTTCGTTATTATCTATTGAGTCTTTATTCTTCTTTCTGTTTCTAGAAACTTCACTTATCAGCTCGTCTTTAGTTATTCCTAAAACCATAAAAAGATTCCAATAAGAATTTTCCATTAGTTCTGACAACCTTGCAATACAAGCCTTACATTTTGGATCGTTTATATCAGAGACTTTTTTATTGATCTTTACTTCGCATATTTTTTTATCTTGTTTGGCTGTAATATTCTCATATAGCATTTCTTGCATCTCAATAATTTTTGTATCAGCAAAAAGCGCACTTAAAAAATAACAGTTCTCAGAGATAGTTTTTGAAACTTTCTCAAAAAAAGTATTATCCTTATCAAAAGAGAAATTGAGCTCGGCTGTTTTTTCTCCAAATTTAGAAACTTTAGCATTAACAAAGCCTGAACCTAGTTCAAAATCTAGTATCCTTACATCAGGTGTGCTTTGGTATTCTTCTTTAAAAAATAAACTATAGTAATACATATTTTTTACCGTTTTTTTATGCTAGAGATAGCAATTGTCTAAGTTCTTCAACATTCATATTAGTAACTTGGCTTTTAGAAGAAGAGCTTACAATTTCATTTGCTAATAGTTTCTTACGAGAAACCAGTTTATCTATCTTTTCTTCTAGTGTGCCTTTACAAATTAGCTTTCTTACTTGAACTCCTCTTGTTTGACCGATTCTGTAGGCCCTATCTGTAGCCTGGTCCATTACTGCAGGATTCCACCATTGGTCATAATGTATTACTTGGTTAGCTTCTGTGAGGTTAAGGCCTTGTCCTCCAGCTTTTAAGCTAAGGATGAAAATACTTGGGCCGTCTTTCTCTCTAAATCTAGTAATTAGCTTTTTTCTAGCATCACTAGTTAGTCCACCGTGAAGAAAAAGAACATCTCTTTTAAATAGGTCTGCAAGGTGATCTTTTAGTAAGAATCCCATTTTAGCATACTGAGTAAATATTAAAGTTTTATCTCCTTCAGCTAAAATAACATCTAGGTATTCTTCTAATTGAGATAATTTACCAGAACGGTTCGATAAGGATTTTCCACCTTTTAAAAATAACTCAGGGTGATTACAAACTTGTTTAAGTTTTGTAATGGTTGCAAGTACTAAACCTTTTCTATGTATACCTTTAGTAGTGTTAACTTGCTCAAGCATGTCATCTAATATCGATTGGTATAAGCTTGCTTGCTCATCAGTGAGAGTGCAAAGAGATTGTATTTCTATCTTTTCTGGTAATTCATCAATTACTTTTGGATCGCTTTTTTCTCTTCTAAGAATAAAAGGTCTAAGTAGTCCTACTAAAGCTTTTTGAGCTTTTTTATTACTGTTTTTCTCTATCGGTATTG
>CAYOZL010000104.1:0-1567 GCA_964408435.1 uncultured Bdellovibrionales bacterium
AGTGGAAAAAAGACAGTAAAGGTTGAGCCTGAATTAATTTTTGTTTTAATAGTAATATGGCCTTTGTGCTGTTTAACTATTCCATAAACTGTTGAAAGGCCGAGGCCTGAGCCAGTTTTTTTTGTAGTAAAAAAAGGCTCATAGAGATGCTTAATTGTTTTTTCGTTAATTCCTTCACCAGAGTCTTTTACTGATACTGCAACATATTTGCCTGCAGGAATCTTAAGATTGTCATAGAAAAATGTTTCTTTACTTTGATATTCAAAGGTCTTAACTTCTACTTTTCCTTGAGTTTTAATTGAGTCTTTAGCATTAATAATAAGGTTTAATATGATTTGTTCAAGCTTACTTGAGTTAACTGCAACATTTGCAAGTCCAGGCTTTAGTTCAAAGTCTAAATCTATTTGTTCATCTACTAAGCCTTTTAGTATTCCTGAATTACCTTTTATGACTTCATTAATATTAGTAGCTGAAGATTCCACAACTTCTCTTTTACTAACTGTTAGTAATTGTTGAGTAAGATTGACAGCTGATTTGCTAGCTTCTTTAATTGCATTTACGTATTTATAATTCTTTTCATCTTTATTAAGAGATTTTAAAAGTATTTCAGAGTAGCCAGAAACTACAGTTAGTAAGTTGTTAAAATCATGAGCAACTCCTCCTGCGAGTCTTCCTACGGCTTCCATTTTTTGAGACCATAGGAGTTGCTGTTCAAGTTTTTTCTTCTCTGTAATATCAGTGATCATTCCTGTAGATCCAATTAGATTTCCTTCAGAGTCTCTAAGAGGACCAGCGCTAATATCTAACCAGATTGGTTCACCATCTTTTTTATTAACTTCTATATAGTATCTTTCAGAAATACCTTTTTTTCTGTCCTCGATTCTTTGAAGCATGGCTCTAGTTTCTTTAGTGCGCTCTTTTTTACTGGCTTTAAAAAAGATTTCGTATATCTTTTTACCTATTATTTCTTCTTTTTTGTATCCAGTTATCTCACTAAAGCAGGAGTTTACATAAGTTAGAACTCCATTTTCATCCGACATTACTAAGCCCTCAGATAAACTCTCCATAATGTTTTGGTATCTTTGTTCTGTGGCACGAAGTATTCCCTCTAGTATGTCGATTCTTGCTAATGCAGTTTTTCTTCGTCTTCTTCTTGCTAGAGTTAAGCCAAAGAGTTTTCCCGCCTGACTTAAAAAAGCTCTGCTTTCCTCAGACCAAATGCTTTTAGTCTTTTTAGAATATACTATTAATGCTCCAATTAGGAATTCAGAGTCTTTAATTGGAATAATAGAGAAAGAACCTACATTTAAACTGCATAGTAAGTTCTTAGCTTCAGTAGAATCTGGTGGTAAGCCAGAAACATTAGCGACAAAAAGATTAGATTCGATAATGAATTTATGGAGTAACCAAGGAAACTTTTCTAATTCAATTTTATCTATGTTTGTTAAGTTCCCAATTTGAGAAAAATTACTAAGTGTTTTGTTATCTTCATTATATCTAAATATTGCTGCACCATCATTAGATGTAAATGTAGTTATTTTTTCTAGTGCTAGATTAAAAGGTTTTT